>NZ_JBHIRU010000026.1:0-10390 GCF_042197425.1 Bartonella sp. AA126HLJHH | reverse complement strand
TCTATTGTGGGGTGTTGGATAAAGCCGCATTTTGTTATATCGGCATCATAAATGAAGCCATATTCTCTCAAGGCATCATCTTCATGCTCAATACCCCAACGCATATCTTCAGTTTCATAATAGGGGCTTGTTTCTCTTGTTAAGCGCTCTGTTATGAGTTTGATTTTGTAGTCTTCATATTTGCTTGTAGGCAATCCTTTTGCTGTCTTACTGAGTATGTTGTAAATGTTTGATGCGGTGACTTTACCCAAGCGCGCTTGAAACCATTCTGCTGTTCTTTGTTCCATATCACACCGCCGTTCTTTGTTCTTGTGATGCATATTCGATATCTTGGACGTGAATATATTCGGCATCTTGTATAGGAACGTATGTTTTCTCTTGTGGTGGGAGATATTCTAGTGCGCCTTCTCTTTGAATTCTTGGCTTGCTTTCTAATATTTTCAAAACGTCGTCTGCTGTTTCACAAGACATATCTGTTAGCTTTTCTACTTTTGCATAAGAGAGAAGCTTATTTTTATCCGATTCTGTTTGTTCGATTAATTCTTCGATTTGCTTTATCTGTTTAGAGGAAACTTTTTGATTATTTGTATCGTCTTCTTTGGCTTGCGTTTGACCATCTGTATCGTCTTCTTTACTTGCTACATTAAGAAGCATGCCTAACAGGTATCTCCGTGCGTAGGTAATTGTGGAACCAACTGATTGTATGTTATTTTTAGAGCCTGCATTGTCAATTGGAAATGTTCCTTCTGTTGAGATTTGATTGCCTGAAGGATGAGACAGAGTTATTTCTATGGTAATGTTTTTTTCTGTTTGATTTTTAATACGAGCAAACAAAGCAAAGTTGTATGTTGCAAGCCCTTCCTTTACAGCATCAATGTACTGATCAAGCGTAGCGTATTTGCTTTTTGTATGTTTATTAATGGCGTTTTGTTCGATATCTTTGTATGCCATTTGCACAGCCGAAAGATCACGGACAAAGTTTTGGCGCTCTTGTCGTTCTATCTCTTGTTCTCGCAATTTGAGAAGACGCTCTAAGCGATCCATATCGACGTCACGTTCTAAGGCTTTATTTAAAATACGTTCCATGACAGTTTGTTCGACGGCTAAATGATGTGTTTCTTCAATTTCTATTAGGTTAGTGTTTTGTTCACTCATCTTGATTTCCTACATTGCGCGCAATTCACCCGTGGCGTGAATCACGCATCTGTTAAAAGGCTGGTTGGTTGTTAAATTTTTATGTCTTGAGGAATTCTCGTGTTTCCGCGAATATTAGCTAATCCACGAATTTCGGCATTTCTAAAAATCTTGACTGCGTCATAAATGCGAGCACTATCATAAACTTTTGCATCTCCAAAAATCTCAACATTTCCATAATTAACATCATCCTCATACGTGAAATTGGAGCATGATATAATGACATCACCATAAACTTTAGCATTGTTATAAATGAGAGCAGGACCACAAATTATTGCGTTCCCATATACACGAGCATTGTCGTAAACCTTGGCACTATTCTTTATTCGTGCATTCTCAAAAATTGCTGCGTCACCATAAATACGTGCGTCATTGTAAACTTCTGCATCACCGCAAACATGAGATTTGTCGCGAACAACAGCATCACCAAAAACATGTGCACTACCAGAAACCTTGGCATTACCGTAAACAACAGCACGACTGTAAACTTGTGCATCAGAATAAACTGAAGCATTTCCACTAATACAAGCGCCATCAAATATCTTAGCATTATGAAAAATGGTAGCGCTTTCATACACCTTGGCATCATCATACACCCAGCAATTACCTTTATGACCTAAGTTATATTCCTTTTCAATAAAGCCACCAAGATCTCCTTTTTTGACATCATCAAAATCCCTTAAAGCACGAATACGGTGAAGAGTTTTTCCATCAAACTGAATTGTTTCATCAGTAAGTTCGTATTTCTTTTTCATGGTTTATTTCCTTGATTTGCGTACAATTCACCCGTGGCGTGAATCACGCTTGTGTTTAAAATGTTGTTTGTGTGGTTAGAAAGTGCTTATACGCTCTGTCTTTTCCTAAGGATATGTTCGGCTTTTCTATTATAACTAATATGTGTGTTGCCTGAAATACATGTGTCACCACATACAACAGCATCACCGCCAATATGAGCTTTTTCACAAACTTTGGCATTGCCGTGAATTTCGGTTCTTCCGTAAACTTGCGCATTATCGAAAATATGTGCATTGGATTCAACACAAGCGTTTCCAAAAACATTAGCATTTCCATAAATACGTGCATTACATGAGATACGTGCTCGTCCAAATACTTGTGCATTCTCATAAACTTGAGCATTATTGCAAACCTTAGCACTATCCCCAACCCAACAATCGCCCTCATGAGAGAGGTTGCCTTCATGCTCTATAAAACCGCCAAGATCACCTTTCTTGATGTTTCCAAAGTCTCTCAGTGCACGGATGCGACGCACTAGGCGACGATAGAGCATGTCTATTTCATCAGTAAGTTCGTATTTTCTCATCTGGTCTTTTCTCCAGTTGATATGGCGTTATAGTCATCAACGTGTGCCCTACCGTAAACTTTTGCATCACCGTAAACTTTTGCTTCTCCGTAAATTTCTGCCTTATCGTAAACACGTGCTTCATCGTAAACGCGTGCATCATCGTAAACTTTTGCACGCCCATGAACATGTGCATTGCCAAAAACCAAGGCATTACCAAAAACCTTGGCATAACCGTAAACCTCTGCATTATGGGAAACGCATGCCTTACCGTAAACGTGTGCATGGTCATAAATTTTAGCATCACCATAAATCTTTGCACTATCGTTCACATATCCGTCTTTAATTTTTGCATTGCCATAAACTTCTGCCTTATCGGAAACGTATGCATAACCGTAAACATGTGCTTTATCGGAAACTTTTGCTTCATCGTAAACGCGTGCACAACTGTAAACCTCTGCCTTACCGTAAACACGTGCTTTATCGAAAACGCGGGCACAATCGTAAACCTCTGCCCTGCCGTAAACTTCTGCATCACCGTAAACTTTTGCTTCTCCGTAAACTTCTGCCTTACCGTAAACACGTGCTTCATCGAAAACAAGTGCATTGTCATAAACATGAGCGTTATCATAAACGTTGGCATTATCATACACCCAGCAATTGCCATCATGGGATAAGTTGCCTTCATGCTCTATAAAACCGCCTAGGTCGTCTGCTTTAATACCACCAAAGTCTCTCAATGCACGAATGCGGTGAAGAGTTTTGCCATCAACTTCAATTGTTTCATCAGTAAATTCGTATTTTTTGTCCATGGTTTATTGCCTCTCGCCCTTATCTTAAAACAGTGTCATTTCCAGATACTTTTGTATTTCCGGTTACTTTGGCATTCTCGCAAACTAGTGCACCACCAAACACACGGGCATTTCCAGAGATTTCTGCGTGACCACCAACTTTAGCTTTTTCAGAAACATGGGCTCCATCATAAATTTTGGCAAAACTACAAACCTTTGCTTTACCGAAAATACGAGCATTGTCACAAGCGGATGCAAAGTGCGAAATTGTAGCGTTGTCGAAAACTTCTGCATTGTCATAAACGCGTGCATGTTCCGAAATTACGGCGTCATGGTATATTCTTGCTTCTCCATAAACCTTGGCATCACCGCAAACTTGTGCATTAACGTAAATTACTGCTCGGTCGTAAACATGTGCATCATCGTAAATTTTTGCATGATCGTAAATATGCGCATCATCGTAAACTTGTGCACTTCCATAAATACGAGAATTGTCGTAAACCTTGGCGTTACCGTAAACAACAGCACGACCGTAAACTTCTGCATCATCACAAACCATAGCATTTCCACTAATACAGGCGCCATCAAATATCTTGGCATTATCAAAAATGGTAGCGCTTTCATGCACCTTGGCATCACCATCTACCCAACAATCACCTTCATGACTTAGGTTGTCTTCTTTCTCGATATAGCCTCCTAAATCACCTGCTTTAACATTACCAAAGTCCTTCAACGCGCGAATACGGTGAAGGGTTTTGCCATCAACATTGATTGTTTCATCAGTAAATTCGTATTTTTTTTCCATGATTTTACTCCTTTAAGTTAGACTCTGCCTTTGTCGTTCTTGCAAAAGAACGGCATTGCATTGTGTGGTGAATTTTTTGAAAAGGTGGCGTCTTTTAAAAACGCCTTTAGCTTTTAAAGCACATCACAAGGACGCAAACGGTGTTGTTTTTCGTAAGAACCATACATTGCATCATCATATTCGCGCTGTTTTATATCATCTAAAAAAAAACCGTATGCTGTGCTGTGTAGAATAAAATCGTGAGGAATGTTTCCGTTGAAACACTGCTCTTCACATTCTTTAAGATAGAATTCGGCAATATCTTCAGAGATATCTTCGCAACGATTAGTCGTTGGTTCAATACGCAAAATTTGGACAGCATTATCGGCTTGGTCGATAAATTTGATCATGTCACTTTCTTCTAAGAAAGGACCAGATTTAGCGAGATTTTGCTCTTCATTTTCGCACATCACTAAGAGAATTTCATCAGAATTTATAAACACTGGTTTTGTCACAAATGCCTCCATAGAGCCTATTGGCAAAAGTTATTTTCTAAGATATGGAACTTATATTTCATTATTTATGAAAATTGTCAATATAAAAATTCAGAAAATATGAAATTTTAATAAAGTGTAGGTTAATTATGGATAAACTAATGTTAGAAAAACTTTGGAATTGTGGAGATAAAAAAGTGATGGCTGCTATTATTTTTTGTCTGAAGAACAAGAATTCTGAAGAATCGTTAAAACAGCTTTCTGAACTTCGGGATTTGCTTGATAATACAGTTGAATAAACTGTTCAGATTCTTTGATTAGAAAAGGGGGGATTTCGCCAAAAAAATCAATAATTTCTATTAATTCACTTGCTTTTATTGATCTTTTTGTACCTGAATCATGCAACATACTAGTTAAGGTAGATGGTAACACTCCTAAATGCTTGGCTAGCATTTTCTTACTACCATGACCATTTTTAGCTAATTGCGCATTAAGCCATACCTTTAACTGATCTGATTCCATAAAATACAAAGTCTTTCATATGAAATGAAAAATCAATAAAAAAAATATGAAATTTTATCTTGATAAAATTCATAAAATATGAAATTTTATCTTTATGAAAAAAGAACCTGCGTATACTATAATAAAATATCTAGGGGGGGCTGTTAACGTTTCGCGTATTTTGAAGAAATGTAAAGGTGCTGTTTATCGTATCACTTATTCTAAAGAGAAGGGTGGTTCTAATGGATTGTTTCCTTCAATTTATCAAGCGCAGTTATTAACCTACGCACGTGATCATGGGATAGATTTGCGTCCAGAAGATTTTTTTTATCCCGAGCGCTTGCAGAGATTAATGCAAGAGCAACACCCCCCAATTACGAAAATTTGCAAAAGTTCCAGCGTTGATAGCGCGGGTGAGACTTTGCAGCATTAAGGAGATAAAGATGAGTTCGAATGAGATTTTATGGATAGCAGTGGTTTCAGTTTTGCTCTTAAGCGGAGTGATGTTTCGTATTGCATTGTATTATCGCGACCAAGTTAAAGCACTTAAAGAGCTTATTGAAAATCTAAAATTCGAAATTAGGGTTTTAAAAGAAGAATGCAACGGAGCTATGAAGATCATTGGTGAGCGTAATGAGGATATACGAAAGTATGAAGCAGAGATTAAAGAACGTGACAAGCTAATAAAAAAATTTAAGCAACAGACTGAAGAGCATGAAAAGGCGTTCAGAAATGTAAGTGAAGTTGTAATGACACTAAAAGCAGATGTTCAATTACGCGACGAGGAAATTAAAGAATTGAAGCAAGAGATTAAAGAACGCGACGAGGAAATTGATGAACTAAAACAAAAGATAGACGCGTACCGAGAAGAGTTTAAACGGAAAAGTGAAAAGATACAGGCACTAAAAGCAGATGTTCAATCACGTGATACGGAAATTCAAAGACTAACACAAGAGCTTAAACAGCGTGATGAAGCAGTAAAAGCGCCGCCTCATAAGAATAAGAAGAGTAAGAAGAAGGGTAAGTGAGGTATAGAATGTCGACATATGTATTGGGATCAGCTGTTATTTGTACGATGTGTAATTTTTATTTATGTTACCTACTCTGGTCTTCTTGTAAACGACAAACAGAGCTTAGAAAAGAACTAGATGAAAAAGATGAAATAATACGTATGAAAGACGGCATGCTCAAAATATTAGCTTCTCCTAATGATGTCTATTCTTCAAAAGGTAGTAAAAATTCTGACCAACATTTTGTTTCAAGAACTTTTTCTGGATGATTTGATGAAGTGTGTTCTATGATAAAGATTACCACACTTTCGATATCTGGTTTTAGGTGGCGAACTGTGAAAGTAAAGCATATTTCTTTATCTCCCTTTAGATTAAAACAATCGCATATATCCTGCGACTTTAAATCTGCTGGAGAAGTGTTGTTAAAAACCATGCACTTTTCATCTACAGGGATTAAACATCCTATAGTAGTAGAAGTAAAATAACTACCTGTAACAAATGCAAATGGACTTTCATGAGGTATCCGAAAATTGTTTACTTTGACTATTCGTTCTGTAGGATTTTTTATGATTACATGTATTTCAATAAGGAGACGTTTATCGATCCTATATGCGTATGGTTTTGCTTGTATAGTAGCTTTTAGCTTTGGACCTAAGTCTCGTATTTGTTTTTCCTCCCATAAAATAGAGACGTGTTCTTTTGCGGTTTCAGATTGGCTTTTTAGATGGTCTAATTGCTCTTCTACATTGCATAAATCTTCTTCTCGAATTTTACTAGCTCTTTGTAAATCTTGTTTTCGGTTTCTATCATTTAGCCATATTCCCAAGAGTGTTAGCACAAATGATGCTATGCTAATTATAATAGCAATAGTATCTTTATCCATTTCTCATACATCCTTCTTTCCTTCATTTTCGGAAAAAAACACTTCTATAAAACACGTTTTGTATGGAGAGGTGCGGTGAATAACACGATTCTTTGTTTTGATCTAGGGACGAAGACGGGGTGGGCGATACGTGGTGCAAGTGGTGACATATTCAGTGGTACCGTGAATTTTCAATCGCGCCGTTTTGAAGGCGGTGGAATGCGTTACTTGCGTTTTAAACAATGGCTATCAGAAATAAAACAGACAGCAGGTCAAATTGACGTGGTGTATTTTGAAGAGGTGAGGCGTCATAAAGGTACAGATGCAGCGCATGTTTACGGTGGTTTGTTAGCAACGTTAACGGCGTGGTGTGAACAGCATCAGATACCGTATGAGGGGATACCAGTAAGTACGATTAAGAAAGCGACGACAGGCAAGGGGAATGCGTCGAAAGAAGAGATGATTAAGGCGGTGCGTGCAAAAGGGCACAATCCGAAAGATGATAACGAAGCAGATGCTTTAGCAATTTTATATTTAGTTAAAGAAAGGGAATTGGGGTATGTCCAGTAAATTACCATGGACGAGGCTTTTTGCAGACAAGTGGCTACTTGATCTTGCATATTTGCCAGCTTTTGAAGGTTTCATATATGTTAAGTTGCGCTTTCAAATGCTTCGCACAGGAGAGCCGCTTACGAATAATTTTAAAGTGTTATCTTTATTGGCTGGCTGCTCAGTAAAAAAATTTCAGAAGGCATTAGATCTTTTATTAGAAACTGGACATATCATTTGTTTAGAAGATGGTCGGTTGTGGAACCCAGATGTTGAATTAGAATTAAATGATAGCAAAGAGAAATCAGAAGCAGCAACAAAAGCAGCTCATTCTAGATGGCATAAAACAAAAGGTAAAAATGACAATAATCATATAAAAGAAAACGCATATGCGGATTGCATGCGGAGCGCATACGATGCGCATAGTGTTGCGCAATGCGAACGCAATGCCATTAACAATAACATTAACATATATAAAAAAAATAAAACTAACGTTTTATTAAAAAAAGAAATTGATTTTGAAGATTTAGAAACAATCGATTTGGTTGACGAGCCAATTGAGTGTGATGTTGAAAGCCAATCAGAGCAAACCAACCAACCTCCCATTCACGAGCAGACAAGCGTTCCTAAGAAAGCCAAGCGAAGTAAGGGGAAAAAAGAACTTGGAAGCGTACCAGAAGATTTTGAACCCGATTTGCAATACGCAATCGATAAAGGCTTAACGCATGATGAGGCGTTATTAGAATTCGAAAGATTTAAACTTCATTGGAAAGCCAACCCATGTCGAAATGCAAACAATCGCGATTGGCAAAGTGCTTGGTGTGGTTGGATTATTAACCAGAATGGAACGCTAGCCAAGAAATTAGAACAGGAGAAACGATATGCAAACGAACGCTATAAGCTCTCAACAAATAACTTCACAAACAGCCTTTCACAAAGCTTCAGTACACTCAAAGCAGCAATCACCACTAGCGATTCTTATGGATCAGAATGCAGCAGAGATACAGAGGCTATCAGTTCATTTGCAAGCACTTGCCAAGAGAGTGGATCGGAGTGTGTATCCTCCAATCTCTATGCATGGAAAGCCGTTGACGCTGGAGGAGAGATCGCAAGTTTTGCAAGACTGTAATCGCTTACAAGCACTGCTTTCACGGAAAGTTACGGTTGAACATATCGAGGCGGCTGCTTATTTGCTTTCTGGTCTAAAAATACCGGCAAATATAGACCCTAATGTTATCGCTTTAAATTACAGCATAGCCTTATCAGATGCTTCAGAATACGCTCTAAAGCAGGCTGTTAAGGATATCATATGCGGAAAAGCAAAAGGATTATCGAAAACCTTTATGCCAACAGGAGCAGAGCTTGCAGAGTATTGCAGAAATTTGAAAGCAGAGCTTTTTTCGGGAGCATCAGTCATGAAATCGCATTTAAAAGCATCCGAAAAAACAGCAAAGTAGTGAAATTTGCTGATGATTTTGAGAATAGACATGCGTTTAAATTGACAGAAAGGTACCGTACAGAGCGATTTAAAGATTTTATGATAAAAACCACATTGAAATTAAAAACGCTTCTATACGGTCCATTTTGAGGCAAATAAACCCATTGGTAAAGTTATGGATTTAGATAGGGGATATTAAACCAGATGTTTTTAAAAAAACGTAAACAGAAGGGGGGGAAAAAGTTCGTTGCAACGGCGGTGGGGCATGCCCCATGGGGATTAGGGGTAGCTGAGTATTTTTACAATCTTTACGAATACGAAGATGGATCAAGAGAATATGAGAAATTTGAAGGTGGTCAGTATCATGAGATGCCTGAGAAAGTTGATTACAGTACCAAGGCGCAAGTGAAAGCATGGGTTTATGGGGGTGCTATTCCGAAAAGCGTTCTCAATTACGAACCTCTTATAGATGAGCTCAATAAAGAGATCAAAAAATTATCGAAAACCGCAGGAAATAAATATGTTTACAGATAAGCAGCTAAGAGCCTTGTTTGGTATTATAACTTTTATATTTATATGTTTTTTAGGAATTAAAAAAAATCTTTACTTTATTCAGAGTATTTTGACATTCGCATCTGTTTCTTTGGTAATAGTCACAACGGTTTTTGCAATTTTATGCAATTCCAATATTCCTTCTGAGTTGCAAAACAACCCAAAATACAAATGCGGAAATACAACAGGTTGGAAGATATTAACACGTGATTTACAACAGCATATGCACCGACTCTTAAAGCTAATAAGTTTAGCACTTGTCGTTTTAATTTTTCCAAATAGTTATACTGTATTTTGGTATTTAGATATCGTTCTTTGGTACTTTTTTTTAGTTTATTCATTCTTTCTCATGTTGCATACACGCAGTTTAATAAACATGTTCATTTACGCACTACATTTTATACTAAAAACCAAAAGTAAAATTTAAAAGCACTTGATATTCAACTAGGTAGGTATCAAAATGAAAAAAATTGAAAAAAATAAAAAATACGTATTGACATTAAGGAAAGGTTCGTTTAGAAAGGCGTCAAGTGCTAAAAACACTATATGAATAGCGAGTAAACCACGATAAGGTTTCTCCCATTTCTTTAAAAGACTGGCTTTCTTTTATGCTTTAAGAGCGTATAATGATTATGTCGGGTGTAGCTATGCCATACAATACCCTTCGCGAGGGAAAAGCATAGCGGCGGACTATTCACCGTGTTTTTAGCGCCCGGCGCCCTTTTAGGGTTGTCAATTAAAAACTCTATTGAATAGGATTACTAGCATGAAAGCTACAGTTAAAAATCAAAAAACATCTCCAAAATATCAACTCACCAATCAAACAATTCTTCGTGAGGGTAAAAAACTTTATCGCATTAAGGCGTTAAGAGATTTTGGTGATGTTAAAGCTGGTCAACTTGGTGGCTATATTGA
>NZ_JBHIRU010000025.1:0-11177 GCF_042197425.1 Bartonella sp. AA126HLJHH | reverse complement strand
TGAAGCAGTAGTAGGCAGAGGCAGGGAGAGAATGCTTTCTTCTCTCTAAAACAATAAATCTAAAAACTCTTCTTAGTACTGGAAAACAAAAATATCATCAATCTCTGAAAATAAAAGCAGAAAAAACAAGTGTAACGCGTAAACGCATGGAGTAAAATGCTATTCACTTGCAACTCTTCCCACGTACAAAACCCAAATAAGAACTAGGGGCATGCTACTAATCATCATGCACCTTCGGAAAGCAAGGGGGGTAAAAGCCATTAAGGTACGTAATGCCACGCACTTAAAGGGCGCTCAAGAACTAAATCTAAACTCAGATTCTCTTGGATTTTATATCATCCTTCCCTTTGTCCTATGTGTAGTCTGTATAGCCAAATCCTCAAAACAATCTGCCAACTTTTTGTAACAAAAAAACTGCAAACAATTCATTGACATCCAAACTATCTATATCACTAAATACTAAGGCGGATTTTTACCTAGAAAGCTTTTTGGGGTAGCGAGCCTATGCCTATGATCATTGTGATGATGCCAACTTTTTGCAAATAGTGTTTTAAGAGGGTAAAGCATTATGTTGATAGCAGAAAGCCTGTAAAGAGAAAATGGCTATGGTATGTAAGAATAGTGCCGTTTTTTATACGGAGCTGCCTTATTATAAGATTAAGTAAGGTAGGGGAAGAACGTATAGGTATGTAATTTACGCGCATAAAGGCTTTGTAGAAATTAGATCTAAACTCAGATTTTCTCTCTTTAGGGAGTTAAGACTTGTATTTTTATCATAATGACTAGCTTCTCCATCATAATATTTCTTCACGAGAGCTTTCCAAAAATAGTACACTAGCTAGTTTGTTCTTAAAAAAAATAATCAAGGCAATACTTTTGCACCATCCTCATTCGCCATCCTTAAGGGCGGCTTTTGCATTTACAGAAATTGCCCACTGACTTTAGAAGCGGAGCCTAGAAACGTGGGGAAGAGGAACACCATAGAGCGGTGTGACTACTCATGTTGTCATGCTATAGAAATATTTGGTTTTGTAGGGTAGAAGCAGCCACTCCCCTTTAATGCCTAAAAAGCATTAAAAATGGCACGAGAAAATGCTGGTAGTCGTGATATGGTTTTTATTATGGCTGATCCATGAGCTCTAAGATATAAATTGAGAGGGAATGGGCGGCATTAAAAGTTAAACGCGCATGGCGAGGCTTGAGATTGATTAGTTCAAAATCCTTTTCTGAGCGGCCGTGCGCTGCACCTTTCTTGTTTCTTAACTTTATAGTACCGCGCACAATTTGATACAGACCGGATGCGATCATTTTTAAGTCATTTTCATCTAGATCTTGATTTTTTAAGTTTTCTTGCTTCATATCTTCGGGATGGATCTTAGCTTTCTTAACGACTTCTTCCCATAAAGCGGGCAGATTATTACGGGCGTTTTCTGCATATGGGATAGAATGGTGGTCGAGATAAGCTTTGCAAGAGGCTTCCAACAGATTTGCTGCAAATAGAACTGCCTCCCTTGGATCTTTTTCTATATTTTCTAATGCTCTATTTATTTCGATTTCTACTGCTGAAAGTTCTTTCTCTGCAATACGTTTTTGTAGCTCTTCCATCGAGAGGAGACCAGCTTTTTGCAATTCTTGTGTGAAGGTCACCTCATTCTTGATAATATATCCTCCACGCTGATATTCTAATCCATCTTTCTTTAACGTTTCTAAAATTTTACGTTGATCTTCTTTAAGCTCTTGTAGCATTTGGTCTTCTGGTATGTCTTGAAATATGAATCCGACTAACTTATGAAACTCGCTGTCCAAAAAATCACCAAGCAGGGGACCAAGGACTTCAAGCGGTTCATTGCATTTTACATTGATTGTATCTAGTCGTTTCTTAATCGTGACTTCTTTATCATCACTTAGGTACTCATGAGGAGCAGATGGTGTATAAAAGAATAAGGCATCCAAATTCTCTGGCCAATAGTACTTTGGTAATATTTGAGAGAGTGCCCTAATTGTTGCAGGAGGGATTTTGTTTTTCTGAGATATTGTTTGCGGAGACGATAATTGCATTTTGTATCTTTGTAATATCAAAAAGTGGTATGTTGAGTGGTTTTTAGAATATGATTTTATTGCCTGACCTTGCTTAGAAAGTCGCGCAACAATTTTGTGGCTTATATAAGATTTGTGAAAGAGAAATGCCATATTGTGTTTTAATTTTTTTCTCCTTTCATTGTTATAACAGTGAAGCAGTGAAGGGGGTGAATAATGCGTGATAATTGGAAAAATATAGAATGAGAACAGAAGTATAATTTTGTATTATCGTAACTGCAATAGCATTCTTTATTGGCAGATTGTTTATTGGAGAGAAGGAAGCAGGCAATGCGCATAATCCCTGAAAGGAAGGTTTTGTGACAAGAATTTCAATAATGGCATGTTACTAAATGTTGTGTGTGTTCTTTGCTTGTCAGAAAAAGTAGATGGCGCTCTTTATTTGCATAACCGGTATAGAGTAATGCGGGAGGCTAGTTTAAAATCTCGTTTATTCCGTTAAAGCTTACTGTTTTCTATAAAAAGACTGTTTTCGTGATATCCGCTGTTAATCTCGCGTATTTGGTAGAGATGAAAATATAAACGTTTATCGTGTCTGTAAGGGAGCTTGAAGCAATGAAGTTATGTGTAAAAGAGTTCTGAAAAGCTTCTTTTGTCCGTAAAACTTATAAGGAAAATTTAAAGGCAGGAAAATGTTAGAGAAATCTAAGAGTACGCTGTGAAAATCAAGAAACAGTCTTTTTAGAGATGGTTTGCTGTCTGTCATCGTGCTTCATGATTTTCAATGTTTTTAAAATTTCTTTCTCAATGAGAGAGGGCTTTTTTATTAAAGCGGGGGAGATTTGTTATGACAGTTAACAATGAAATGGAGAGAAGATGCTGCTTTACCAGCTGTTTTTGTCGCTTCAGTTTCATTTGAACCTATTGTGATTATGAAAGCATAGTGATTCAATGACTTTGAAAAGGGGGGAATAACATTATCAAGTTTGCAATACAGTGCGATTTTTTGCATCGCGATGCGTGGCAGAAGATGGTCAGCATTTGGGGGCATTGTGGGTTCTATATTCTATGCTGGTTCTGTAGGGCGTCTGTTAGCGCATTTATGGAACTATTCCGCATTGAAACGCGTGCTTAATTTCGTGGATCTTTGCAAAGGTCTGATCAGAAAATCCCATATTTCAAGAGGTTTTTAGAGGGATCTAAAAGCACAGAGGTATCATAAAATTACAAACACCGTACGTTACTGGAGGTGATCAATTTTAGAGCTTAAGGAGCTTATCGATTTAGTGTTCTTTCATAAAAATGATGAAGGCTATGGTCAAGGTCTCAGTGTGTTGGTTTCTCGAAAAGTGGTAAATGCTGTATGATTTTATAAGCTATTGCCAATGTTATGGCTAGGGAGTTCAAATAAAGCATATCATAAATCGGAATTCTTCTCTTTACGCGATAAGAGGAGGGCTAGGCAAAACAGTAAAAATGCAGCGATAGAGAATATGAAGAATACGATATATGTTTGGTTTAAGGACAGGGATTTTTCTGTCAGCGAATGGATCAAAAAGCCAGCGAATATACCCCCTAAGGCACCACCTATTTGCTGTAATATGCGTGTGATAACGGCTGTATCTTTGACATATAAACTGTTGACATATTGGATGGGGGCGGAAAGGCAGACAATGGTGGCGATGCCAAATCCTATGCCTCTTAGCAAGAATCCAAGTCCATCCATGCTTATATTATAGCCAAAACATAATAACCCAAAGCTTGATATCACTAAACCAATTCCTATCATGAAAAAGGGAGATTTTTCTTTCCATTTTTGGTAAATAAATTTCCTTCCGATCCATGCTCCTACCCCTTGCAGAGCAAGGAGGGCACCGATGATGAGAAGGCTATTTTCATGGGCTTGTTCCATGGCAACGGCTAGTGGGAAATAAACGAGGAAGCTATAAAAAAGAAATGAAGCAACAAGCCCCATGATCATGAGTAATGTGTAGCGCGCATTTTGAAATCCGCTAAAGACGATTAATTTGTTTTTTGCTTTCTGATTAGAAACAATGAATAATATGAGAGATATCATGGCTATAAGCGCTAGGATAAAGAGGGCGTTGTGGTTATTGATGTTTCTGGCTTCTGTGAGGTAAAAAAACGAAAGAAGGGAGATGGAAAACGCTAAAAATGCAAATAAGTTAAATTTTGTTTTTGTTGTTTCGTTGCTCTTTAAATGTTTTGCTCCAAGGGTGAGTGCCAATAAAATAAGCGGAATATTGATAAAAAATAACAAACGCCAAGACACATACTGAGCAAGCGAGGCGCCTACCAGCGGACCAAAGGCAGGAGCGAAAACTGTTGGTACGGCTATGGTGCCCATGGCTTGGCGCACTCGTGTCTGTCCAAATTGTAATGCAATGATGGTTTGGCTAAGGGGCAGTAAAAGACCTGTCCCGAAACCTTGAACGATACGGGCAGATATAATAGTTGGAAAACTATAGCTTAATCCTACCCCCAGTGATCCAAGCATAAAAATGAAGCTTGCAAGAAACCAAGTGCTTTTGATACCTATTCTTCCTTGCACAAAAGCGGCCATTAGCAGCCCTGGAACGGTGGCGAGAAAATAGGATGTTACAACCCATTGTATATTATTTCCTTCCACGGAAAAATAATGCGCAAGGTCCGGAAGGATGATATTAACAATGCTTCCGTCCAGCAGAGGAAGTATGCTGGAAATAATTACGGTATATATGACATACTTTTCTGATTGAGTGTAGGAATCTCTCTTTTGCATTATTATGCCCCCTGTTGATATTCTTTAAAATATTGTCCCCGCCCCATTCACAGACTTTTAAAAATTAACACGTGTTTGTGATATCTGCGGCTTTGATATTGGAATGAATATGATTGGAAGTGCTGATGGTCCCCTTGTATACAATCCCTCTTCCTCCAAAATAAAACCATCGGTTAAGTTGATCTTAATGAGTTTATCGAGGAGTCTATTTGCCGTCAACTCAATCTGCATGAGAGCAAAAGCAGAACCTACACAAACGTGCACGCCTGCTCCAAAGGCTAAATGGTTTGCGGTCCTTATGAGACCCGCCCCAGTTTTACTGCCCCGTTTACGTTCTGGTATAAAATGATTGGGGTTCACAAAAATATCAGGATCACGGTTAGCTGCTCCAATCATACAAAAAACAAGAGAGTCGGCTGGTAATGTGACTCCTGCGAACTCTATCGCTTGATTGGTCTGGCGTGGTATAAGCTGAACGGGAGAAGTCAAGCGCAGTGTTTCTGTGATTGCATCGCCAAGAAGTCTCCTGTCATTTTGGATTTTTTCTAATTCATTTGGGTGTGTGAGTAAATGATAAAAAAGATAAGCTAATGTTTTATCAGCAAGTTCTATGGCGGCCAATAACATGTTAAGGACGAGAGCAACTATTTCAGAAGTTGTCATGCTATTAGCATCATTTGTTTTCTGGCATAAAACAGAGATTAAATCTTCTGATGCGTTTTTGTCCCATTCTTCTATAAGTGGTGTTAAATAAGAGATGATATCTTTGCTGCACGATATTTTTCCTCATCTGATTGGTTTAGGCTGGTGACAAAAGATGCAACTCCCTTATGCCACATGGATATATCCTTGTAGCAATCTATTGGTAGGCCTAAGACCATTAATGTAACAAGCACACTATAGTCTTTACCGAATTCATTTATAATATCTATTTTCCCCTTTGCAAGATGCGGCATGAGAAGCTGGTCTATTATTTCTTCAATAATTTTAGTATAGTGCGTGCGGAACATTTTTCCAGTAAGTTTTGAAAGTATGGCGTGCCGCTTGCTATGGTGCTCATGCCCTTCCATTTGTGCCAATACGCGATCGGCCCATTACCGGCTCTGCTCGAACGGCTAAGGGCGCTGTTGTAAAGCGGGTATCCTTCAAAATTGCGCTGACATCTTCATAGTGGCCAAAAAAATAAGCTTTAAGATTTTCATCCCAAAGAACAGAGTTAGAAGAATGTACAGTTTGGTATATATTATATGGATTTTTTTGGAAATTTTTGTCCATAACGTTGAATTTAATAACGTTGCGCATCATTCATTTTCCCCTGAATCTTCAATCATAAACTGGTTCTTCTCATAAGTTTGCGTACATATCGAAACAATTCCGTGACCTTGTTGTTTATCAACACAGAGAGGTTGTTCACAATTGAGCAACAATTCTCCAACCGGCCATTCACGATGGTAGGCTAAAACTGAGTTTTCTCTATTTAAGTAAAGATGGGCTATTTACGTAGAAAGGGATTTCATCAAAATATACTCAAGAGAAATATTTGTTGTTTCTAAATTCTTTGTTTCTTCAATTGATAATCCCACGCTTTTTGCCCGACGTTCAACTGCTTGGATTGACATTTTCGTGCATAATTCACGAAATTTTGAATTTTTTTTGCACAAATCTATAGCCTTTAATTTCAATTTTTTATAATTTTCATTTTGCTTGTATTGAGAGAAGTCAAGAATGCGAAATGATTTTTCTAAATTATAAGAATCATGAATATTATATAATATGCCTCTTATGCGATTGAGCTCTTTTTTTGTTTTCCTCTCTGCTTTAGCCTTAGGCACTCCAGAAGCTAATAAGAAGCATGGCTGATTCTATATCTGGGAGCAATACGTCAATATCTTTGAATTTCTTTGCAGCCCAACATATGAGCTCAGTGATACATTTTTCTGAAAACCTTGTGTTGAACGGACTTATACCGATCATAAGATGTTGCTTCATCGCAATTAAACGAGAGCAGTTTTCCGATTGCCCCCTTAATAGAAAACGAAAGACGGTTCTTGATATCTATTTCTTTTTGTAAACTCACACTCAACCCTCCCCCCGCATTCTATTATGGTGATTGTGGGAATATAATTTATTTAAAGAACTGATAACCAATTATCGAATAGTGTCCCATTATGTAACAAATAAAAAGTGTCTTGTAAAGGCAATTACGGATAATTAATCTGTTAAGTTAACGTAAGATACACACGGGTATTTGTACCACTTTAGTCATGAACATGGGAGAGATTCCAAATCCCGATGTATAGGGTTTGACGTTTACCCAGTGCTGGAATGTTAAGAGGAGATGTGCAAGCATTGAATTGAAACCCCAGTAAACGGCGGCTGTAACTATAACGGTTTTAAGGAAGCAAGACTACTTGTCGGGAAAATTCCGATCTGTACGAATGGTGTAACGAGCTTCTCCGTTGTCTCCAACGTAGACTCAGTGAAATTGAACGCACTGTGAAGATGGAAGGTTTTGGCCGGTTAGATAGAAAGATGACATAGTCCGCTAACTATCATTAAGTCCCTTTTTTTGTACGGCACTGTTCAAGATAAAACCTAATATGCCTGTGATCATTGTGGCGATGCCAATGATAAACAGTGTGCTTTGGGTGTGATGCACTTTTACAAAACCGGCTCCTAGAAAGCCAAGGCACACCGCTGTTTGTATGATAAAGATATAGGCAGGCATTTGGTTGTTTCGGTGTTCTTTCTGAATGGCTTTCATCATAAAACTTGCCATCAGAGCATTTTGTACGCCGTTTGCACCCCCAAGGATGAAAAATGACAGCATCATTAACCATACAATATGTGTTAAGGAAAAGCAGAAAATTGCAAAACCAATTATTGTAGCGGCAAGTGATGCTCCAGCGGCATTACCAAAGCGATGAAAAAGGCTGGAGAAACAGAGTGGACCAACCACGAGGACAAGACTTAACATGCTTGTGATTACCCCATAGGTTTCTGCACTGAAGTACAGCTCAGTGCGGATGCGGACAATCGATAAGACGTTGAGAGCAGAGGTGAGGATGATGGTAATGATGAGGGGAGAAAGAGCATAGACAACATTTTTTTTACGCAAGAGACCCGTTAAATCTAGCCCTTTTTTGCTTTTTTGCGTTGTGTTTGTCGTTTGTGTATGAATTTTAAAACTTTTAAAACAGAAGAGAGTGATAAAGGTAGCAAAAAGAACCATGATTGATAGTGCAAAGAGCCCTTTTTGCCCATTTGATATTCCATACAATACACCTCCTAACAATGGTCCGGCAATATAGCCAAGATTACGAACTGTTTGGATAATGCGGTTGATACGGTCTAATTGCTGATCATTGGTTGCAAATTCTGGGACGGAAACGAGGATAGCAGACCAAAAGAGTGAACCAGCACAACCTAGTGCGAAAGAAAGTGCAATGTAAACCCAAAATTGGTTGGCGATTGCAGCTGTGGCTATAAAGAGTGCTTCAAACAATAAAACAATGGGTACTGTTCGCGCTGGTTGAAGGACATTATAAACAAAAACACAATAAAGTCAATAGTTTGTATGCAATTATTTTATATGAATCCACTTAAGAATCCACACTTTTATGCATGATTCATTTGATCATTTTTTATATAAGATTGCCATGTATGAATAGACCATAAAAAGCAAATCACGATGTAAATGTTATAACGCATGTGTGCATTCAAATGAAATGAAAAGCAGATATCATTTATAACAGTTTATAAATTTTATGATACGTTTTTATCACAGCACAAATCACATTGTTTAAAAATTTAGTCGTTTGGAATTATCGATTATACGTTTAAAGAATGGTATAAGTTTTGCTCTTTTTTGAGCGAAACCTTAAAAAGGAATAATAGGTTTAATTTATAAAGATTGCATAAAAGGATTAAGGATAAGAACGCTTTTAAAACGCTTACTAAAAGTTAAAAAAACGATAAAGAGGTATTTTATATCTTATGAAATGAAAAGCCTTTTAATGAATAGATTGCAGACTAGTTTTTAAGAACGGAATTATTCGCTTCCACAAAACTAATACCACAGTAGTAAAATACTATTTTACCTTAGATATGCTACTAAAAAACGTTTTAAAAGTTACCATTTAAAAGTACAGAGCACAAATATAGAGCGATTAATTTGCAAAAAAGTTATGTTTAAAAGAAACTTATGAAAGCCTTTCTAAATACTGTTTAAACGTTTGAAACAGATGTTTATAACAGTTTCTAAAGCCTTGCGTTTGATAAAAGCGGTTGTTTATTGTCTTTATGAGAGCTTGTTTTAAAAGCCAACGTTTGCAACTGTAAAAAACGGGTTTTGTTAAAGCTACCAAGTATTTTGATTTGTTTGATAGGTTTTGATTTTAGAATGTAAGTTATTTCAATTTACTCAACTCAATTTTAAAGTCAGTATATTGAAACGTTTTAAAAGAAGCATTTTGATCATGTGCTTTATTTCAAATGACCACCTCACAAAGGAGGAGTTATGATTAATACGTTTGATAGCCATAACAAGCGTTTTATAGGCTCTCTCATTCAAATGAGTGATTAAAGATCATACACATCATACATTTCTCTTGATAAGTTTTCATATCTTGAATAGAGCGCTTGTAATATAATACGTTTTGTATATATGCGTTCATAACTCCATTTGAAATGATTCATAAGGGTAGACATTTGAAAGCCGCGTCATAATCACTTGACACGGCTTTTTTTGCATTCTCTCTTTTATGATGGGTTTATAACCATAAAGAAGGCACTTCCATGCCTGTTATTTATGCTATTTATCAATCTTAACAACGTTATCGCTTTCATAAACCTCATAATTTTGAGCAACTGATTTTACATTGCTTTGTTTATCTATTTTTGCTTTTCCATAGGCACGACCATAGACCTTTACAGAACCAGAGATTTTTGCATTCCCATAAACAGAGCCATAAACCGCAGCACGCCCACTCACAAGAGCAGAGCCGTAAACCTTGCCATAAATCTTTGCAAAGCCTTTGATAGCAGCCTGTCCATAAATTTTTGCACTGTTGTAAATACAAGCAGAGCCAGAAACCTTTGAATGACCATAGATTCTAGCATGATCATAAACAAAAACATCATGAGAAACGCGCGCATGTTGATAAATATGGGAGTTGCTATAAACGCGGGCGTGATCACAGACATGAGCATTGCCATAGATATTGCCAGCCACATGAGCACTTCCATAAACACAAGCATGGTCATAAACTTTAGCATATCGAGTGATTAAAGCCTTTCCATAGACCTCAGCATTCCCATAGACACGCCCCCGCACATGAGACAAATGACGTACTTTAGCATGATCAGAAACATGAGCATAGCCATAGACACAAGCCTCATCATAGACCCAGCAATTGCCATAATGAGATAAGTTCCCTTCATTTTCGATATAGCCACCTAAATCGCCAGCCTTAACATCATCAAAATCTCTTAAAGCCCGAATGCGATAAAGGTTTATAATTTGCTTAGTAAGTCTCTCTTTAATTTGTTTGATTTGATTGGTTAATTCATATTTTTTACACATAGAGATCCCCTCACAATCTAATGTGATAAACGTTTGATAAAATTTGAAATGGAAAAATTGGGTTGGAAAGCAGGCGCCCCCGCCGCGCCCGCGCATTATTTACGCAGCGTTATTTTCAATAATCTTTACAACGGTATCGTTTTCATAAACCTCACAATTTATGGGAACCTAATATAAATCACTATCTCTTTTTAATCTTGCATTGCCATATACATTATCTCTAATCACGAAATAACCAGAGATTTTCGCATTACCATAAACAGAGCCATAAACATCAGTATGACAGCCCACGCTAGCATTCCCATAAACCTTGCCATAAATTTTAGCAGCGCCACTGATAACAGCATGATCATAAACCTCAGCATTGCCATGAATACGAGCGCTCCCTGATAATTTTGCATTGCCATAAACCCGCGCCTGATGATAAACCCAAGCATTATAAGAAAGATGCGCATTGTCATAAACATGAGCATTTGCATAAACGCGGGCACTGTCACATACATGGGCATTGCCATAAACATTACCCATTATAATAGCTTTATTAAAAACCTTGGCATTTTCATAAATATGGGCAGGATTTAAAACAAGAGCATTATCGTAAACCCAGCAATTGCCATCATGAGAGAGGTTACTTTCATTTTCAATAAAACCACCCAAGGCACCAGCCTTAACATCGTCAAAATCCCTTAATGCTTGGATGCGATAAAGAGTTTGATTATTAAATACACGTGTCTCATTTGTGAGTGCAAACTTTTTTTGCATAGCACAATTCCT
>NZ_JBHIRU010000024.1:0-12743 GCF_042197425.1 Bartonella sp. AA126HLJHH | reverse complement strand
GCCAAGTTTGAGAGAAATCAAAAGCAGCAGCAATGATATTTTTCCATTTGGTGATGGTGGTGGGTTCAGCACCAAAATAAACCAAGACGTGTGCGCCAGTCATGGTAAAGCGCAACACACGTAGAGCAATGTTAAAAGCCATCAGGGCGGCAATGGTTTTGATAATGGCGCTTGTTAAAACGGGATGGTCCTTGCCCCATGCCATTTTAAAAAACGCGCATTTAATGGTAAAAAATAACCATAAAAACAATAAATTATCACGTATTTCTAACTAATCTCACCTCTCCCCACTTAGTACAAAACCTAATGTCAAACTACATCCAACGGAGTTTTGTATAGTATGTAGCCTTTCGGAAATTGTGGCTTATCAGCGGATTCTGTATATTTTTATATTTCATTTGTTCAAAGAAGACACTGAGCACTCAAAGAACCCTCAACGCTCTATTAAAGCCTTCTCTCATTTTTGCTGTCAAAAACTCATTCGATACATAATGTAGGTAAGAACAATCAATTATCACATATCCACTCTAATTTCACCTTTTTCCACTAAATATAAAATATTAAAAACACTACTATTCTTATTTATATTATATTTTTACTTTATTTTATATAACTGTATTTCTTTAATTATAGATCAATAAATATTAAAATAAATGAATATTGATATAAAATAATATGTACCATTAATAAAAAACTTATTTTTAAAATATAATTAGATAAAAATACATTATGAAATAAATTTAATATTACATAATTAAACATAAATACAACTTTAATTTTGACAAAAAAAGCAAAATAAAATATCAAAGTGCTGTGTTATTAAAATAAAAGCAATATCTATTTTCACTTCTGCTTATGAAGTTAGCAGGAAAATGAATGTTGGGGGCTTTAAAAGGAGTAGGCTGATGCCTAAAAAAATTCTTCTATCCTGTACAGCAATTGTGGCAGTTGTACTTTTTGGTATCAATCTTAATGCACAAGCTAAAAATCTTGAAATTTCAGAAAGTAAAAAAGAAGTTTCCAACGAAACCTATGAAATTATTCACGCAAAAAAAAGTGGTCAAATTATCGGCAAGCATTTGACGATAATCGGAAACAAAAAAACAAACACCAACATAAGCACAAATGCGCACGCTATAACAGCTGAAGGTTCTAATACTGCGATTGAATTACTGGATGGTACAACCATTAAAGGAACTGGTTCTAGCATTTTCTTCGGTCTTGAAGCAAAAGATGGTGCTACACTGAAAATGACTGGGGGAACTATTACAGTTTCCAACACTGGAGCTAAGTTCTTGAACAGTAAGAATGCTGAAAACAAGCTAAAAGATATAATAATATCAAGTGGCAAAGGCAAAGCTCCACTAACTTTTGCAATATTTGCAGACAAAAATAGTGAAGTCACTTTAGAAAATCTAAAGGTGACTAAGGCAATGAATAGCGTTACTGCAAATAATAAATCTGAAATCACGATATTGGGAGGATCATTTGATGCCACAAAGGCAGCAATATCTGCTTACAATGGCAGTCGCGTAACTCTAACTAACAATGTTCAAACTACATCATCTCATGGCACTGGACTCCATGCAACAGATTCAGAAACCACAATCGAAATGACGGGAGGAAGCGTAATCACAGAAAAAATGGCGTTGGTTGCAGAAAACGGTGGACGTATCAAGGTCACGGATGTTGCGTTAACAGCGACGAATGATAAAATCGGAACAGTTGTCGCCGGCGGTCCGAACAGCATGATTGAATTGCATGGAAATACAACAATTAAGAATGCTGTAATCGGTCTTCATGCACAAAACAGTGGAATGATTAAAATGATCGGAGGAACCATTACAGCTTCTACAACTGGTGCTGGTTTCTATAATAGTAAGAGCGATGGAAACAAGCTAGAAAATGTGAAAATATCGAGTAGTAACGATAAAGAAGCTGAAATCACAGGAATAGGTGCCGACAAGGAAAGTAACGTCACTTTAAAAAACGTAACAGTTACGCAGGCAAAAAGTGGCATAGCTGCAAATAATCATTCTAAAGTAACGGTTTCTGGAGGATCCTTTGAGGGGAAAATCGTAGGGGTATACGCTGGAAACGGCAGTAATATTACTTTAACTAGTAGTAAAAAAGGTAATGTTCAAGTTACATCAACATCATCGAATAGCAAAGGACTCTACACAAATGGTTTACATTCTACCATCACAATGACGGGAGGAACAGTAACCGGAGAATTAGCGTTGGTCGCAGAAAACGGTGGACATATTAAGGTCACGGATGTTGCTCTAACAACAAATGAACATGGGGGCCAGGTCACGGATGTTCCTATAATAGGCGCAGGAGTCAATAGCGCTAATAGTATGATTGAATTATATGGCAATACAACGATTAAGAATGCTGGTGTTGGGCTTGTGGCAAGTAACGGTGGCGTAATTAAAATGATTGGGGGGACTATTACAACTTCTAAAACTGGTGTTGGCTTCGTGAACAGTAAGAGCACCGAAAGTAAACTAGAAAATGTAATAATATCAACCGGTAAAGATAAAAATTCAGGCAAAGGAATTCTTCTAGAGAAAGAAAGTGGTCTCACTTTAAAAAATGTAAAAGTGACTCAAACAGGCAACAGCGTAATTGCAAATAATCGTTCTAACATAACAATCTCTGGAGGATCATTTGATTCAAGCTATGCAACAATATGTGCTCAAAACGGTAGCAGTATCACCTTAACGGACAATGCTCAAATTACGTCACATGATGAAGCAGGCCTCTATGCACAAGACTCAAAATCCACAATTACAATGACAACAGGAAACGTGACAGGAAAATATACAGCCTTAGAAGCAGACATAGGTGGCCATATTACGGTTACAAATGTTGCTTTAAAAGCAACTAATAATGGCAGTGGTGTAGCTGCTGGGGCAGCTGCCTCTGGCTCTAACAGTGTGATTGAATTGCTTGGAAATACAACGATCAGTGACGTTAAAATCGGAATTGATGCGCAAAACGATAGCACAATCAAAATGATCGGAGGAACCATTACTGCTTCCGAAGCAGGCGTTCACTTGTTAAAAAACAAGAGCAATAACAAACTGAAAGATGTAACGATATTAAATCGTAAGGATAATGCACTACTAATCAATGCAATAATTGCAAGAAGAAGTGCCATTACTTTAGAAAATGTAACCGTTCCGCAAGCAATCAATAGCATAATTTCAGATAATGGTTCTCAAATAACAGTTTCTGGAGGATCATTTAACGCAAAAGGTGCAGCAGTATCTTCCATAAACGGCAGCACTATTACTTTAACTGACAATGCTCAAATTACATCATCTGATGACAGTGGGCTCTATGCAAAAGACTCAAAATCCACCATCACCATAACGGGAGGAACAGTACAAGGTAAAACTACTGCATTATTTGCCGGAAACGGAGGACATATTAAAGCCACGAATGTTACTCTAATAACAGCAGATAGTAACGGATTCGGTGCGGAAAGCCAAGATGTTGGCAGTTTAGTTGAATTATATGGCCATACAATGATTAAAAATGCTGAGATCGGACTTTATTCAGAAAATGGCAGCACAATCAAAATGAGTGGAGGGACAATAATTGCCGAAAATAGTGCATTTGTTGTAAATAATAATGGACATATTGATGTAACAAATGTTTCTGCCACTGCAGAAGATAGAGGTATAGCATTTGAAAAATCTAAGAACAATAAAACATCAGAAATCAATTTAACCAATACAAAACTTCACATTAAAAACGGTACTGGAATTAATGCAAATGAATCAATTGGTAAAGCCAATCTCAAAAATTCAGAAATCCGTGCCAATGTTTTATTAGTAACCGAAGCTTCAACGAAAAAAAATGATTTCACTTTTACACTAAACGCCGATCACTCCATCTTAGACGGCAAAGTGAGCACTGAAAAAAAATTCAAAACAGTCTTTGATTTGCAAAACAATACGAAATGGACATTGAAAACAAGCACAAATAAAAAAATCCAGAATGAAAAACTGTTTGATATTGCTCAAAGAGCACGTTCTGATATTTCTGTCCTTAACATCAATAACAGCTCTATTGTTTTTGAAGAGCCAACTGAAAATCATTATCACACGTTGCACATAGGATCTGGCAGACCAAATACTAAAAAAGTTTACAATGCTACAGGAAAAGCAGAAATTCATTTCAACGTCGAATGGAGTGATAGTGCTGCCATAAACAAACAAAAAGCTGACCATCTTCTGATTCACGGTGATGTTTCAGGTACTACACTGGTTTATATCACTGGACATTTAGAAAAGAACAATATTAAAGCAGATGCTTCTGCTCTTACCAGTGCACGTGGTCTTTCACTCATTCAAGTTTCTGGGAAAGTAAATCAAAACTCTTTCAAACTTGCACAGGACTATATCACAATAAGTGGTTCACCTTATAAATATATACTGAAAGCTTATGGACCAAAATCAAACCACAGTAAAACAAATACTGAACAAAACCTTTTAGTAGAAAATAAAAATTTCTGGGACTTTCGCTTACAACCAGTACTGCTTGATAGAGACTCAAAAGTAAAAACCATCGTGCCATAAATACAAACTATTTTATCAAGCCCCAATGCTCTCTTGCTATGCTGGATTGACCAATATGGCTAAGCAAAATGCAACTGTTAACCAATATGCGACATTTGTCTTAAGGAAAGAATAAGACAAACGGAATGGCTTTTTCTTATATACCTATGGAAAAACAGGAAGCTTATTTTTTGATAAGTAGTACTTCTAGTAGATATGGTTATAGCAGTGCTAATCTTCACTATGCTGTTCTACAAGGAGCTATTAACCTTGTCGCGCAGAAGGGAAAAATATCTACAACACATTTGGGTCTTGTCCGAACCTACGGGCAACTCTCTTTCACCCCCAAAGATATGCAAGACAGCAAGTAAGAGCATATTGAATAAATAGTCATTTCAACTCACCGCCGCCTATGGCAGTAAACAGCGTGACAATGGTTTCTACCTTGATACGCTTTTATCCTATGGGATAATAAAGGGAGATATCACCAATGCTCTCATTGGTAAAACTGCAAAATTGAAAAACGCCAAAATGTTGAGTATCTCCACCACTGTTGGCAAACAATTTGCAACGGGTATTCAAGCCGTAACATTCGAACCGCAGGCACAGCTTGCCTATCAACATTTGATGTTTGATACCATTAAAGATGCTGATAATCTGACCATTGAGATACAAAATCCTTCTCAATGGATAATCCCGTGTTGGTGGACGTTTGACAAAAACCATTGCCACTGAAAACAGCCGTCCTATGTCTTTCTATGGAAAAGTAAACTTAATCAAAACCTTTGGTGATGATCAGACATTCCATATTGATAAGTATTATAAATGTGACCCCTCGGGAAGTTCCGTTGAAGGTGGGCTTGGTATTGGTGCATAATTGTCCGCTAACCTCTCCCTTCATGGTGATGTCAGCTATCAACAAAAGCTTCAAAAAACTGGTATAAGTGGTGCAAGCTTTTCAGGCGGCATACGCTATCAGTTTTAAATCAAAACTGTAAAAATAGCCTATTCAATTTAACAAAAAGGCAGTATATTGCTGCCTTTTTGGTTTATTATAAGCTGTTTTTAAGCGCTTTTTTAAATAGAGAACAGCGAAATATTTGAAGACATTCATTGACCATTGGATGTTTTTTACAAAAAATTCTTTTTATAAAGAATAAAATTGTAAAAAAGAGAACAACCAAAAACAAAATGATATTGTAAAATAATGAGAAGCTTTTCTAGAAAATACAACATTACTATCTTTTGTTATTTCTCACGAATTTAATGCTTAAAATGGTAAAATAACACTTTTGAACATAAAATGATAAGTAAAAAATAATGCAATAATATCAAACAAAGGGATGTATGTTATAAGTCACTCATATATTTCAAAATGGAAGTTCTAATAGGATTTAAAATATTACAGCTCAAACACTGCCCAGAAAATTCATACTGAAAAAATCCTATTATCCCCTTCCCTCTTAACAATGCCGCCAAACATCTCCAGAAACTTCAAAACAAATAAAATTGCATTTTCTCTTCTGTAAAATTGATCATGCTCTTTGCTCTCTATGGACAATAGGCTCTATACTTGCTTCAAAAAACTCCTTTGTATAATCGTGTTGCGCATGTAGATTACGCAATTCATCATTGCTAAGCTCTTCAAGAATAATCCCTTTATGCATAATTCCAACACGTTCACAAATATGTGCAACAACAGCAAGATCATGGGACACCATCAAATAAGTAAGCTTTTTTCTCGCTCGCAACGATTTCAACAAGTTTAAAATTTCAGCCTGTACCGACACATCCAATGCAGATGTGGGCTCATCAAGCAACAAAACCTCAGGCTCAATAATCAACGCACGAGCAAGAGCAATACGCTGACGCTGTCCTCCAGACAACTCATGAGGATAACGATAAAGAAATGAAGAATCTAAACCAACAGAATCTAAAGCATCCTCCACCCGCTCTCTTTGATTATCCATGCCATGGATTTTGAGCGATTCCGAAAGAACCGTATGGACCATTTTTCTTGGATGCAGCGAAGCATAAGGATCTTGAAAAACCATTTGAATACAGCGTAAAAAGCCCTTACTTCTTTTTTTTGCGACTTCTTCTCCAGCAAAAAAGAACTCTCCACTATATTCTGGAATAAGCCCAACCAATGTATTCAAGATCGTTGATTTTCCACATCCGGATTCACCAATCAGACCATAAGCTTCACCACGCTTAATATGAAAATTAACATTTTTAACAACTTTTACTGCCTTGTGCCTATGCCCAAAAGTTACAGATAAATTAGAAACATCAATAATATTCTCGCAATTTGTCATGGAGAAACCTCCTCAACACCATTAACAATCGTAGGATTATGTAACCAATCAGGATCACGCTCAGGAACAGCCAAAACATCCACAGGATTATCAAGTCGTGGCAAACTCGCGAGCAACGCCTTTGTATAAGGATGACAAGCGTGAGACAAATCAGAAGCAGGCAACTCTTCTAAGACACGGCCCGCATACATCACCAAAATACGATCACAAAAATCAGCAATCATATTCAAATCATGACTAATGAAAATAAGCCCCGTTCCAGACTTTGTCACAAGTTCATCTAGTACGGATAAAACTTGTCGTCTAACCGTAATATCAAGTGCAGATGTGGGTTCATCGGCAATAATTAAATCAGGTTTTGGAATAAGCATCATTGCAATCATCACACGCTGCCCCATGCCTCCAGATATTTCATGAGGAAAGAGACGCATTACATGTTCAGGATCACGAATATGAACAGATTCTAACATAGATATGGTACGTTCCCGCGCTTCAGCTTTTGAAACACGGTAATGAATACTATAAGCCTCCATAATCTGTTCCCCAATCCGTATGAGTGGATTAAGCGAATATTTGGGGTCCTGTAAAATCATTGAAATACGCTTACCTCGGATTTTTCGCATCTGAGGCTCACTTGCCGTCAACAAATCAACATCTTCAAAGCGCATTTTTTTAGCTTTAACAATGGCTGCTTTTGGGCTCAACTTGAGTATTGCCCGCCCAGTCATCGACTTTCCAGATCCGGATTCACCAACAATGCCAACTTTTTCTTTTCCGATAGAAAAGCTAACGCCGCGCACAACTTCTGAAATGCCGCGCGTTGTAGGAAAAGAAATACGTAAATTTTCTACTTCTAATAATTTATTACCCATTGCGTGGATCCAATACATCACGAAGACCATCACCTAAAAGGTTGAAAGCAAGACTTGCAAATAATATTGCACAGCCTGGTATTGCCGCCAACCACCAATTTGTCATCATAAATTCCCGCCCTGAAGAAAGCATCGCACCCCATTCAGGACTTGGAAGTTGAGCTCCCAACCCTAAAAAACCAAGACCAGCAGCCGTTAAAATAATTCCAGACATATCCAAAGTTAATCGTACAATCACTGAAGGAATACACATGGGCGCAACATGAAACAAAATAATTCGCCAAGCAGAGGCCCCTTGCAGGCGAACTACAGAAACATAATCAGAAGAACGTATTGTCAAAGTCTCAGCACGTGCTAAACGTGCGATTGGCGGCCATGCCGCAATTGAAATTGCAATAGAAGCATTTTCAATCCCTGGTCCCAATGCGGCTGAAAATGCAAGAGCTAAAATCAAACCTGGAAAAGCAAGAAAAATATCGACAATGCGCATGAGCACAGTATCAACCCATCCGCCCATATAACCAGATACAGTTCCAACAATAAGCCCTATTGGACCTACAATAACTGTTGTAAGAAAAACAACATAAAGAGTAATACGGGAACCAAAAACAAGGCGACTAAAAATATCACGTCCCAATTCATCTGTTCCAAAATAATGCGCCATAGAGGGTGGCTGCAACCGATGCCCCAGATCATTGCTAAGAAAATCATGCGTAGCAATCCAAGGAGCAAAAAATGCACATATGATAATAATACAAATAATAAGCAGACCGAATACAGCCGAAAAGTTATGAAAAAACTTAGCCAGTGCGTGATAAATTCTTTGTATGTTCGCTTGAATTATGGAGTTTGGAACAGGATCATTTAACCAACTACCCAAAAAAGATGATGATTGCGATTTATGATGATTACTTACTGTCATATTCAACGTGTCCTTGGATCAAAAATGCGATAAAGTAAATCAGAAAATAAATTAATGGCGACAAAGATAAATCCTACAAGTAAAGTACATCCTACAACTGCATTCATATCTCCGGCTAAAAGAGCATTTGTCAAGTAATGTCCAAAACCAGGCCAAGCAAAAACTGTCTCCGTTAAAACAGCCCCTTCTAATAAAAAAGCATAAGAAAGTGCAACAACGGTAATAATTTGAACAGCAGCATTTCGAAAGGCATGCCCCCAAACGGTTCGCGCCCACGATAATCCCTTTACACGTGCAGTAATGATATATTCCTGATTAAGCTGCTCAATCATAAACCCACGAGTCATACGGCTAATATAAGCCATAGCACCGAAAGCCAAGATCAAAGCAGGCATAATAACGTGACTAAAAACATTACCAAAAGCCTCCCATTGTCCTTGGCTTGCAGTATCCCAAAGGAAAAATCCTGTTTTTGGTTCAAAAGAATATTCATAAAGAAAATCAAGTCGTCCTGGGCCACCAACCCAGCCAAGCTTGGCGTAAAATATTAACAACGCCATTAATCCGAGCCAAAATGTTGGAGTAGAATAACTTAAAAGTGTAAAAACACGGACAACATAATCAATAAATGAATCGCGATACATTGCTGCAAAAACACCAAATGGAATTCCAAGACTTGTGCCAATAACAATAGCAACGGTTGCAAGCTCTAATGTTGCAGGAAATACACGCATAATATCGGCTAGAACAGGTCGCCCAGAAGTTAAAGCATCTCCAAAGTCAAACAAAAATACATTATGAAGATACTTCCAATATTGGACAATCAACGGCTTATCAAGACCCAGCTTATAATACATTGCATCATAAGCTTCCTGACTGATATTATCACCAAGAATAGACAGAACCGGATCTAGAGGAAGAAGATGACCAAGAAAAAAAGTGATCGTCACCAACCCAAGCAATGTGATAAAAACTGAAATAAGAAGTTTCAATCCTTTGCATAAAAAATCCCATAAAAATAATTTTTTCTGCTTTTCTGATACAGCTCTTTCAGTCTCTGAAAGTGGCAAAACCATTATAAAAATCCCCTCTGTAGCGACAAAACATAAAGCAAATACCTTTTTATATAACAAAACAATCTCTTATTAAGCATGTTCTACAATCCTTTTCTATAACATGCTTCTTTTTATTTTTCTGCTTCATTGTAATAAAGTCTATAACTGTTCCAAATCCATTTTTTGACATCAGGTCCCATACCAACGGTATAATATGTCTGAAATAAATAAACCATAGGACCATGCTCTAGCACATAATGCTGTAAAGTACGATATCGCACAATGCGCTTATTGGGATCTTGCTCAAACAAAGCATCCATCACCATGTTATTAATATTTTCATCATAATACCCAGCGCGCCAAGCTAAATACATATTGTGCTTTTTTGTAAATGTTGGATCAGGGTTAAACACGTGATTTAATGAAGCAGGATGTCCATCAGGATCGGCACTCCCCCACCCCATAAGTGCAGTATCATAATTTCCACCACGTACACGGCTCAACAATTGATTTTGTGCCATTTTTTCAATTGTAAGCTCAACACCAATTTTGCGTGCATTGGCTTGAATAGACTGTGCAACAGACGACATATAACTAAGGCTTCCAACTAAAAGATTAGCTTTAAACCCATTAGGATAACCAGCTTCAGTAATCAGTTGTTTTGCTTTTTTCAAATCCAACTGAAAAGGCAAACCTTCTTTTTCATCTAAAGCACCTGGAACACCTAAAGACATATAAGTTGCCCGTGGAATAGCAATCCCTTTCAAAACAGTTTTTCCAAGACCTTCATAATCAACCAAATAACGAAGTGCCAATCTGACCTTTTCATTCGCAAAAATTGCATTCTTATTATTTAACGATAGGTAAATAATCTGCGGACGCAAAACACGACTAATTTTGACTGGGACTCCTTTTTTTTCAAGATCTAAAATATCCTCTGAAGAAAGATCACGCACTATATCCACATCACCTTTTTCCAAAAGAAGTCTTTGACTTGATGAATCCGCTACATGCTGCACAACAATCTGCTTAATTTTAGGCACATCGCCCCAATAATGTTGTGTCGCCTCTAACACAACTTTATCTCCTGGAGACCAGCTCACCAATTTATAAGGTCCAACACAAGCTGTATGTGTTGCTAAATATTTATTCCCCATATCACCGTTAATACTCTGTGCTTCAATTGTTTTCCGATCAAGCAAAGCAGAAGCATAAGATTGTCCAATAACAGTCAATATGAGCTGAATAGGATAGGGTTTATCTAATTTTAATTGTAAAGTCTTATCGTCAAGAGCCTGAATATTTGTTTCAATATTGTTTTTGGTAAACCCATAATCCATTAAAGATTGAGCATAGCTTAATCCTAATTTAATAATCCGTCGCATCGACCATACCAGATCTTGCGCTGTAGCCATCCTTCCATCATTAAACTTTAAATCATCACGAAGATGAAAGACTATTCTTTTACCATTATCTAAAACGTCCCAAGATTTTGCCATAGCAGGGCGAATTTTTGTAGGATCATGCTCATCATATTTCACTAACGCGCTGCAAATATTCGTCAATAACTCACTCGTCACAACCTCAACAGTTTGCGCTGGATCAAAACTACTAATTGAATCAATATTCCATGCCATTACCAATATATCTTTAGATGAGGCACTGAATGCCGATGTTACAGCCCCATTAAAAAAAACGATTGAGCTTAATAAAATAGAAATTTTTTTCAATATTCTTTGTTTTCCCATTTTATCTCTTCCTTTTGTATTCTTCTACCTTTTCACACAAAGTGATTGTGATTTTGCTTAAATAGCATAGCATTAGACATCAATTTCATTTAATCAAACTAAGCATCTATAAAATAATTTTCTTATACATCAGTCTATATTCGGGATGCAGAGAATCTATAACCATAAACAAAGATCCTCCCCAATATAACTTTCTATATTCATCGCTCCCTATAAACGATCTTAATTATATACTGGTACTACACAAACATCCCTCACAGTTTCATCCTTAAAAAACTGAAGAGCTTTATATGGGAGAATACTTTCATCATGCAATTATGATTAAGCTCTTTTTAGCTTTGATAACACTAAAAAGACACACTTATTTTTCAATTTTACTATAAAAAATACGCGGCGCACTATTCCAAACCCACTTTTTGATATCAGGCGTCATCGCGACAACGCTATATTGTTGAAAGATAAACGCATAAGGTCCTTTTTGCATCAATTCACGTTGTAAATCAGCATAGAGTTGTGCCCGTTTTTGCGGATCTTTTTGAAATAATGCCTCTTCAACTTTTTGATTCATATTGGCATCAAAATACCCATGCTGCCAACTAGGATAGGCTGTATTTCTAGCCTCAAAACGATTATCTGGATTGAAAATAAGACGTGAAGCCATGGTATGAGGATCCACAGAATCATTATTCCATCCGATAAAAGTCGTATCAAAAGCCCGTGCATTAACTTTTGAAAACAACTGTGTACCTGCTACACGTTCAATTTTAAGACGCACCCCCGCCTGTGCAGCACTATCCTGGAGTGACTGAGCAAGTAACAAAGTATAAGGAGTGTTTGACACGAGAAAATTTGCCTCAAATCCATTCGGATAACCAGCTTCTGCTAAAAGCTGCTTGGCTTTTGCAATATCAAGTTTAAAGGGTTGCCCCTCTTTTTCATCCAAAGCCCCAAAGTTGCCAAGAGGAATAAAACTGGCCCGTGGGATACCAATCCCTTTGAGAAGCTTCTTGCCAAGACCTTCATAATCTATGAGATAACGCATCGCCAAACGTACTTTTTCCTTAGCAAAAATAGGATTCGTCGTATTGAATCCCCAGTACATCATAGTTGGCACTAACACTCTTTCAACTTTAACATCTGTTGTTTTTTGCAGATCTGCAAGATCTTCAGGTGTCAAATTACGAGCAACATCAATATCGTGCTTTTGCAACAACAAACGTTGTGTTCCGGGCTCTGCAACATGGCGAATTAAAATCT
>NZ_JBHIRU010000023.1:0-14526 GCF_042197425.1 Bartonella sp. AA126HLJHH | reverse complement strand
TAGCAGACTTCAAAGAAACATTAGAAACATTGTGCGAAGCGTGCTTTATAGAGAAATGTTAGAAAATCCTATTCCCTAACTTTTATCCACGTATCCCGTACTTTAAAAAAGATATATAAAATCAATTATCTATATAGATAAAAAGAGGTCTTGTTATTTCTAGCAATAAGAATAGCATTAATCAGTTAGTTTTTATAAACTTTAAAACATTGCGACAAAAAGAAAAAGTTTGACTCAGTAGATGGAGAATTGCGCTTTTCTCATATTCTAGAGGACGAACCTGAAGTGCTACGCTGGACTAAAGCCATGTCCCAGTTTTCTATAATAGACCACCAAGAAGGCCATACTTACGAACCATATTTTATTGTTGAAACAGAAAAAGCTACATATTTGTGCGAGATAAAGCGTGCTTCATATAAGTGTGATGTCTCTCTTTATTCGTTGAGATATCACTTATTTGTAGCATGAAGAGTAAATTTATTAAAATCATGATGAGAGGGAGATAGGAACTTTATAGGTGTATCATCATAGGATTAAGTCGTTTTGTTGAGAGCTATTTTTATTTCTGCTAAAAGGTTTTTGATATATTTAATTATTATTTCGTAATAGTGGATGTACTTTATTTTATGTGCAAGAAAGCTGATTGATTCTGTAAAATAGCGTTCAAAAATTACATTATTTTTATCCTGTTAAGGACATTTTTTCTAGTGAGGGTTTTGCAATTGCAATGCTCTTTTTCTCATTCTAAATTTTGGTTAGAAAAAGCGTATATAGGTGTTATTTTAAATTTAAGATATGCATCTTCCATTGTTGGTGTTACTGTTGTAAAAAATGATATTTTATTTGATACGCATAAGGTGTCCAAGAAGATCGATGTATAGATAAAATTTAGATTGTTACAATATCTTGAAAAAACAATGGGTAAATAATTGATAATTGTGCTACGAAAGTTGTTAGATGGGCGTGTGTCAGCAATTCTTAATAAAAAGGTTTTTCTTGATAGTCGTTTTTTTTCAAAATACTGCTCTTTTTATGCAAATCTTATGTTGGTAAGCTATGCAGTTTTCGCCGGAACAGGATAATGCATTGAAGGCTGTTGCCGCGTGGTTGAAGGAAGGGCGTTTTCCTCTTTTTCGCCTTTTTGGCTATGCGGGGACGGGTAAGACGACGCTTGCACGCTATTTTGCAGAGACAGTTGATGGTTCTGTTCAATTTGCTGCTTTTACAGGGAAGGCGGCGCAGGTTTTGCGTTCTAAAGGTGCAAGCAATGCTTGTACGATTCATTCGCTGATTTATTGTCCGCGTGGAGAAGAGGAAGTTTCCGATGAAATAACAGGAAAAAAGTCTATTGCTCCAACATTTATGTTAAATCGAAGAAGTGCTGCTGCACAAGCTAAACTCATTATTGTTGATGAGTGCTCGATGGTAGATGAAAAATTGGCCCGTGATTTAATGAGTTTTCGAACGCCAATTCTTGTTCTTGGTGATCCAGGTCAATTGCCTCCTATATCAGGTGGAGGCTTTTTTTCTAATGGAGAACCAGATTTTCTTCTTTCAGAAATTCATCGGCAAGCGCGAGATAATCCGATTATACGTCTTGCTATGGATGTACGTGAAGGACGCGATATTGCTTATGGTGACTATGGAGAAGCGCGCGTTGTGACACGTAAAGAGGTCAATCAACAATTGGTTTTGGATGCTGATCAGGTTTTGGTAGGGGTTAATCGTACACGCCACCTTTATAATCAGCGTTTGCGTGTGTTAAAGGGATTTACAGCAGATTATCCACAAGCGGGAGATAAACTGGTGTGTTTGCGAAATGATCCTATTAAAGGTTTGTTGAATGGCTCTTTATGGAAGGTGATGACTTCACAGAAGGAGACCGTTAAACCAAGTATTAATCTTCTTGTGAAACCAGAAGAAAGTGAGCGTGGGGTAGCAAAGATTAAACTTTTAAAAGCAGCGTTTGAAAACCCTGATCAAGAAATTTCATGGCAATTAAAAAAGCGATATGATGATTTTGATTATGGGTATGCATTAACGGTTCATAAGGCGCAAGGTTCTCAATGGAATAATGTCGTTTTGTTTGATGAAAGTTTTGCATTTCGTGATATGTATGCGCGCTGGCTTTATACGGGAATTACCCGCGCAGCAGAACGTTTAACGATTGTTCGATAGAAAAAAGATGTGTATATCATCTAAGTTTCAGATGGAAAATGCCTTTTTTCTATCTTGTTACACACTATAAAAAAATGGAAATGGGCATGGCGGTAAAACTTTCGGTTAATCTTAATGCTGTTGCTGTTTTGCGTAATCGACGTAATCTTCCGTGGCCAAGTATAACGAATATTGGGCATATAGCGCTTGCTGCTGGAGCAGCAGGTTTGACGGTTCATCCGCGCCCTGATGAAAGGCATATTCGTTTTGCGGATTTACCAGATATATACTGTTTAATAAAGAACACTTTTCCTACTGCTGAGTTTAATATTGAAGGTTATCCCAGTGATCAATTTTTGGATATCGCTAAAAACTATGCGGATCAGATTACCCTTGTTCCTGATGATCCAGATCAGTCAACGTCTGATCATGGTTGGAATTTTGCTCATGATGCAGAATTTTTAGCACCTATTATTCAGAATTTAAAAAACAGAAAGATTCGTGTATCCCTTTTTGCTAATCCTACTGTCGATGGTCTTGATATTGCTAAAGCAATGGGCGCTGATCGTGTGGAATTTTACACGGGACCTTACGGTGGTGCATTTCAGGATAAAACAAAACAAGATCAAGAGCTCAATAAACTTGTTTTAGCAGCAAGAAGAGCAAAAGAATTGCAGTTAGGTATAAACGCAGGGCATGATCTGACACTTATGAATCTTCCTGCTCTTGTCAAAAATATTCCTTGGCTTGATGAAGTTTCTATTGGCCATGGGCTCATTGCTGATGCATTAGAGTATGGAATACATGAGACTGTTCAGCGTTTTATCCGGTTATTATCGTAATCTTTTTCTCTCTATAAAAATTGGAAAAGAAATTTTTATAGAGGTTTGCCAATTTATCTTAAAAAACAATTTTATATATGTTGAGATAAATAGCACTATTATCGTGCATTATAAATATTCTATTGTTCCTCTATTTATTGGTTGCTTTCTATCTTTTGTTTTTGAGTGCATGCGATGTTTTTTATTTGTACTATCCATTATGAGGAAGTTTTAAAATCTTCTTATTATAATTTCTTTGAATGGAGAAGAAGTAGGGTTTTGAAAGTATTTCCCTTATAAAGGAGTGCGTAGGATTTTAATGGATCAATACACAAATTTTCTTGATATTTGAGCTCATTTTTGGGTTATCTGTAAATAGTATAACGTAAAATCTCCTTATGAATAAGCTTAATGCAATAGGAGCTGTTAAATAGAATGATGATATCGACTTGTAGCTTTATGAAGTAAAGAGAGTGATGTGCAATAAATCTTACACTATTATAGGGAATTCTTGAAAAGGGCTTGAGCATATTAAAATTTTTTTATAAGGCGCCATAAATGGATAACATAATAGCCGTATGGGGGCTTCTTCGTGTGAGAGGCGTGGATATTAAAAGAACGTAAAAAGTAAAAACATCCTCTCTATTATTCTAAAGATATTGTTGTATATGCTTTTGAAGGTTGTATTAAAACAATACTTGTTATTTTGTAATTTTTCTTGCTATCCGTATTGATTTGGTTCATGTTAAAGATTGTATGTTGTATCTTAATTTTTAGAATATAGCGTTGTTGCACGATAAAAGAGTAGAATATTAGCTAAATTTTCTTTAGAAATCTTATTTTGTGTAATTATTGTTTTTGTAGAATAGCAGTTGAAGTTTATTTGGGGATCCGTATATGTTTTAGGAATGTTTGGGGACTACAGTTTTTTCTATGCAATATGTAAACTTTAAAATTATTCAATTGCTGTGTTCTTATAAGCGGTTTTTTTTGTCTTTATAAGTGTGTGATGCACTGTAGATAATGTTTCTTATTGAATAAAAATAATCTGAAATCCAGTTTAAATAGAGAAAGAAGGAATTTTTTATGCGTGTTTATTATGATCGTGATGCGGATGTTAATCTCATTAAAGGGAAAAAAGTAGCCATTGTTGGTTATGGTTCTCAAGGGCGTGCGCACGCTTTAAACTTGAAAGATTCTGGTGTTAAAAATGTGCAAATAGCTTTGCGTTCAGGGTCGGAAACAGTTAAAAAAGCCATGGCTGATGGTTTTGAAGTGGTGAGTGTTGCTGAAGCAGCAAAATGGGCAGATCTCATCATGATGGCAACACCAGATGAATTGCAAGCTGATATTTATAAGGAACATATTCATGATCATTTACACGATGGGGCAGCGATTGCTTTTGCGCATGGTTTGAGCATTCATTTTGGCTTGATTGAACCTAAAAAAAACGTTGATATTGTGATGATTGCTCCTAAAGGTCCAGGGCATACAGTTCGTCATGAATACCAACGGGGTTGTGGTGTTCCTTGCTTAATAGCGGTGGCGCAAGATGCTTCAGGGCATGCACATAATGTAGCATTATCTTATGCATGTGGACTTGGTGGTGGACGTGCTGGGGTGATTGAAACAACATTTAAAGAAGAGTGCGAAACTGATCTTTTTGGTGAACAAGCGGTTCTTTGTGGTGGTCTTGTTGAATTGATTCGAGCAGGTTATGAAACATTAACACAAGCAGGTTATGCGCCGGAAATGGCTTATTTTGAGTGTTTGCATGAGGTTAAACTGATTGTTGATCTCATGTATGAAGGGGGCATTGCAAATATGAATTATTCGATTTCTAATACAGCTGAATGGGGTGAATATATGTCTGGTCCACGTGTGATTACGGATGAAACCAGAGCAGAAATGAAACGTATATTGAAAGATATTCAAACGGGTAAATTTACATCGAATTGGATTCAAGAATATAAAGCTGGTGCTGCTCATTTTAAAAGTATGCGGCGTTTAAATGATAATCATCCTATTGAAGAAGTTGGTAAAAAACTTCGTTCTATGATGCCTTGGATAAAATCGAATGCTTTGGTTGATAAAGAGCGTAATTGAAGATTCTACAGAGATATTTTGTCAATAGCTTTTATAATTTTATAGATAAATATCAAAAAAAGGGTAACTTTAGTTACCCTTTTTTATATGTTTTTGGAAACATAAGCTTTATTTTTTAATTTTTTGCATAATTCTTTTTCCCAAAAAGAAAGTATACAATTCCTAAAAATATGAACCATGCTGGAGTGTATTTTAAAGCTATGGCAGTGTCAGCTTCTAATGACAATAAATAGATAATGAATGCAAAGAAAACAAGAAGCGCCCAACACATAACAACACCTCCTGGCATTTTATAAGGAGAGACAGTATGCTGGAGAGGACGATTGCGGCGATAGACGATATAGCTGATCAAAATGATAGACCATACAAATATAAACAAAGTTGCGGCAATTGTCGTAACAATTGTAAAAGCAGCTATGAGTGTTTGAGATAACGATACAACGGCATAACCAAATAAGATGCATATACATGAAAAGAATAATGCGTTGGCTGGAACGTGGTTACGAGAAAGTTTTCCTAAAAATTTAGGAGCACCTTTTTGTGTTGCTAGCCCATATATCATACGGCTGGTAGAAAAAATTCCACTATTTGCTGAAGATGCGGCAGCTGTGAGGACAACAAAGTTCATCAAACCTGCAGCAGTTGGGATACCAATAAGTGCATACATTGTTACAAATGGGCTTTTTTCTGGACTGATTTGATCCCACGGCGTCACAGACATAATCACAAGAAGAGAGAATATATAAAAGAATACAATGCGGATTGGTATTGAATTAACAGCCTGTGGTAAAGCTTTTTGAGGCTCTTTTACTTCAGCAGCAGCTGTTCCAGCGAGTTCAATGCCAACAAAAGCAAAAATAACAATTTGAAATCCAGCAAAAAAGCCTGTAATTCCTCGCGGAAAAATATTCCCACCGTTCCATATATGGCTAAGAGAAGCAACCGTACCGTTTGGAGAGACAAAACCGGTAAAGATCATATAAAATCCTACAACGATTAGGACTAGAATTGCTACGATTTTGATAAAACCAAACCAAAACTCAAGTTCGCCAAATAGTTTTACGGCGACGAGGTTAAGAATTAAAAAGGACATAAGACCAATTATAACAGGAATCCACGGATTGAGCTCAGGCCACCAAAAGTGTGTATAAGTGACAATAGCAATAATTTCAGCAGTTCCAGTGACAATCCAACACAACCAATATGTCCAGCCGATAAAGAATCCGGCACATGGCCCTAGAAGATCGGTTGAGAAGTCAATAAAAGATCGGTATTGTGTATTAGAAAGCAATAACTCTCCCATAGCACGCATGACAAAGTATAGAGCACAACCAATAATTGCATAAACGAGTAGAATTGAGGGGCCTGCTACACTGATTGTTTTTCCTGATCCCATGAAGAGACCTGTTCCAATCGCTCCACCAAGGGCTATAAGTTGTATGTGTCGGTTATGTAGTCCACGTTGCAATTTCTTCTTAGGTTTTTTTTCTAAATTTTGTTTGTTCATTTTTGGGGAGTTCTCCTTAGTTATTTTTAAATAAAAATTACCCTAAAAAAAGGTAATTCCTTCTATCGGAACACGCTATGGTTAAGGAGTAAAGGAATTTTTTTCTATGACTATATGTGAATAAAGCAAAAACATTATTAATTAATGGAATAATTATTTTATATATAAGAAACAAAAGATAAATTGTATTATATTTTTTTGATTTTTTATGTTTTATACATAAGTAATATATATTATATATAATATAATTTATATTATATATTATATTATATGTATATAAATAATAATTTATATTTATGTATATTTGTTTATATTAATTTTTATATAAATATCTTTATATTTAAATTTATTTATTTATAGATATTGTTATCTATATAAAAATATAAATAAAATTGTAAACTTATTAAATATAAAACTTTGTATATAAATAAAATAATTTTAAATATTTAAACTATTATTTGAAACATTAAAAAATATATTTTAAATTTACATTTAAGTATTAATATTTAAAATTTATTACAAATAGAAAAATATTTTCATAGAATCTTTTTTTATTGCAGATAGCTATTAAGATATATTCTGTTTAGAGCTATATTTTTAATTTTGATAAAAAATTGAATATAAATTTTTTGGGGGGGAAAGTTTTAGATAAATCTCATGTTTTATTAGTAAACAATGTCAGTGAAGTTTATAGAGAATTTTTTACAGAATAGCTCGTTTCTTATCCTATTGTGCAGTAAAATACTGTTGTGTAGAGTAGTGATATAAAGCATATAACATTTTACGCATTAAGTATTTTTAGAATGGGTGGTGAGTGTTCAGGGCAGGGCTAGCCCATAGAGCCTTATGTAGGTGAACCATATAAATGATCAGCAGCATTCCCCCTTAATAAGCCGGATTGTTTACAAACCGGTGCCGGTAGGAATCGTCGTTTTTTGATGTTTGGGGAGGAGGTTAAGTAGAAAAAGGGTAACTAAAATTACCCTTTTTTGAGATGTTTTTATGTATAGACTTTATTTGTTACCTTGAGTTATTTTTTTCTTTACAAACATAAAATACATTATACCTAAGAAAACAAACCAGAATATACTATATTTTAAGGCTAGTAGAGTATCAGCTTCTAATGTCAACAAATAGAGCATGAAAACAAAGAAAACTAAAATTATCCCACACATGATAACACCTCCTGGCATTTTATAAATGGATTCAGCGTGTAGATGAGGGCGATTGCGACGATACACAATATAGCTAATCAAAATTACAGACCATACGAATAAAAATGCAATAGCTGAAATGCTTGTCACAATTGTAAAAGCACTTATGAGGCTTGGAGAGAGTGAGGCAATTGTATACCCTATTAAAATACATAAACAGGAAAAGAATAGAGCATTGGCTGGAACATGGTATCTGGAAAGTTTACCTAAAATTGGAGGGGCACCTTTTTGTGTTGCAAGTCCATATATCATACGGCTGGTAGAAAAAATACCACTATTTGCTGAAGAGGCAGCTGAGGTGATAACGACAAAGTTTACCAAGCCAGCAGCTATCGGAATGCCTGCAAGCCAAAACATCGAGACAAAGGGGCTTTTATCTGGAACAATTTGATCCCAAGGTGTGACAGACATAATTACAGCGAGAGAAAAAATGTAAAAGAGTACAATACGGACCGGTATTGCATTAATTGCTTTGGGGAGCACTTTTTTAGGTTCTTTTACTTCAGCAGCGGTTGTTCCAGCAATTTCTATACCAACAAAAGAAAAAATAGCAATTTGAAATCCAGCAAAAAAACCTGTCATTCCTCGCGGAAAGATATTGCCATCGTTCCATACGTGATTGAGAGAAGCAACCGTACCATTGGGAGAGGTAAAGCCCGTAACGATCATATAAAATCCCACAACAATTAATGCTAAAATTGCGACGACTTTGATAAGACCAAACCAGAATTCAAGTTCACCGAATAGTTTTACGGCAAAGAGGTTAAAGATTAAAAAGACGCTAATGCAGGTAAAAACGGTAAACCATGGATTGAGTGTTGGCCACCAAAAGTTCATATAAGTGATGATGGCAATAATGTCAGCAGCTCCAGTTACAACCCAGCTCAACCAATAGCTCCAGCCAACAAAGAAAGCGATTCCCGGTCCTAGCATATCGGTTGAAAAATCAATAAGAGATCGGTATTGTGAATTAGAAAGCAACAATTCTCCCATAGCACGCATGACAAAGTATAGAGCAAAACCGATAATAGCATAAACGAGTATGATGGAAGGACCTGCTACACTAATTGTTTTTCCTGCCCCCATGAAGAGACCTGTTCCAATAGCACCACCAATGGCTATAAGTTGTACATGTCGGTTGTGTAGTCCACGCTGTAACTTATTCTGAGAATTATCTTTTAAATTTTGTTTGTAGCTCATTTTTTGGGGGTTCCCTTTAATTATTTTGAGATTAAATTACACTAAAAAAGCATTATTTTGTATCGAAGCATGATATAAATGAGGTGTAAAGGAAAAAAACGTTTTTTATGATTTTGTGTGGATAAAGAAAAGAATATGTTTTAGGAATATGCTTTTGAAAAAAGAGAATGTTGTCCTCTTAAATAACGTAACAGATATTTGAATGGGGAGCTTTTTATTGTTATGAATAACAAATTAATTGTTCATTAAAAGACGTGGGGCTTTTAAAATTATTTCAGAAAGTTGTCAGGAGTTTTTATAATTTTTTGGAACTTATTATTTGTAATCAGTGCATTATTTATTATTATTCATAATGGTGAGAGTTACTTTTTGCTCAAATAGCACTCGAGAGTTCTCATCTTAGTTTAAGAAACAATTTTTAATGGAAAATTAAAATGATTTTTAAATCATTTTTTTGTTTGTATGGTGCTATCATAAATCAAAAAGTTACTTTTGTTTCATAAACGAAAAGAGGAATATCATAGCTTATTTTTTTTAAAGTGATGAATAAGGATTTTGTTTAGATATTGGTAACATTTTATAAAATATTGCGAGAAACTCACATTGTTTACACAAACGTCCTTGAGAGTATGATAAAGAAATGCAACGTAATTCAGTTATATAAAGAAAAAAAGAACTGGGGATTGTATAAGCTCTGTTAGAGATTGAGCTATTCATAGTGAGAGACAGAATCAGGAAAAGATTGCTCTATTAACTTTACAATTTGTAATCAAAGATAAAACTATCCAAAGAAAATGAAAAAAGAAAACAGAGATAAAACTGTTCCTGTCGCAATGTTAATCGAGCCTTTTACCCGCTGCTTTTTTAAGGCGGTACTGGCAAATGATATAAAAATGGTCATTAAAGTAAACCATGCAAAGATGTTGAAAGAATGTATTGTGACAAGTTCAAAACCTTTTTTAATGCTACCTCCAGAAGCTAAGAATTTTGGAAAAGCTGCTATGTAAAATATAGATACTTTGGGGTTTAGTATTTGTGTCAGAAAACCGTCCATATAGCTGGTTAAAAGCTTTGTTTCACTCGTAGCATGCTTTTCATTCGTTGAACTTCTTTCTTTTGAATTTAAGCTGTGTATTCCAGATTTAATTGATTTAAAGCCCATGTATAATAAATAGCTGCCACCCATGAGTTTTACTAAAAAAAACAGCGTTTTGTTGTTGAGAATGAGCGCTGATACACCTAGGTGTGGAAAATGCCCCATGCACATATGTTGCTGTACACAATCCTAAAACGTTTACAAATGCGTTCTTTCTTCCCAATCTCGTTGCATTATCGATGATAAGGGCCATATTCGGCCCCAGTGAGATGACTAAAAAAAAATGAAACAATGAAAAAGGTCAGTATTTGATGATTCATTTTACTTTTAGCTCTGAAATTAATTGATTTTCGAGATACAATTCTATTCTGTCAAACTGAGAAAGTTTTCCTACACCCTGTGGAGTGCCTGTGTATATGAGATCACCACGTCTTAGCTGAATGTAGTGACTTAAAAATGAGATTATCTTCTCAAAGTTAAAGATCATATTTTTCGTATTGCCAACTTGTCTTGTTTCGCCATTTAACTTCATTGCAAAGGTTATTGGGTTGTTTATTTTTTCTTTGTTTATGAAGTCAGAGACGTATGCAGCGCCTTTAAATCCTTTCGATAAAAGCCAAGGAAGCTTTTTTTCTTTCAGTTTTGTTTGCAAATCCCGCGCGGTGAGATCAAGACCTATTGCTACGGCATCATAGCATTCTTCTGCTTCTTCCTCCATGATCATGAAAGCGTCCTTTGAGATTTTGAGTACAATTTCGGTTTCAAAATGTATTTCTTTGGAAAAATTAGGGAGATAAATTTCATTGCCTAAAACGAGTGAACTTTTTGGCTTGCTAAAGATAACGGGTTCATCTTCAACAACATTACCTAGTTCATGAACATGTTCAACATAATTGTATCCAACACAGTAGATGTCATTTATCATGGGAGCCCTCCAAATTTTTCATTTTCTCTTTGTATAGGCAAGAGAAAACTTTGCAAACAACATTTTTTCTTATATCGCGTTTTGCGTTTTCTGGAAAAGAAGCATTATGTAGGTTAATGACTAACCACGATGACAGCCCTTCGCATTATCCTCTTTTGAAGAGTGCTCAATCTTATAGTCTTTGAGATTATTTTCATTTTGATTGCTAATCTCCTGAAATTACTTTATTACTTAAAGAGTGATTTTGCTCGTCTACTCAACGATTAGTAGGGTCTGAAAGCCCTAAAGTTCGATCATAAATGAGCCTACTCTGTGGGTGTCTCCGAATTATGGGATATTTTTCTATGTCTAGGTGCTATGAGCACTAAAAGTAAAAATCTGGTTCGTATTCAATACTTTCAGGCTCTCGGAATACTAATGCGAGGGTGCTCGCAACCGGCGGGGGACTTGAAAGTGAAAAGCAAAAAGCCACATTTTAACGACATTTCTATAGGCAAAAAATCGCTTTCAAAAAAAATGCTGGGAATGTCGTAAAAGCAATTAGGGCACCAATTAGGGATAACTTTTCAACAAATCCAAAAGTATGAGAAAGTCTGTGATGGTTAAAAAGAAGCAGACCGTGGCAAACTTATTATGGCATTTGGAACGGAGAAGATTTTTACCAGCTTTAAGATAGCACAACAAATAGCCGGAACTGGAGAGCGTGTTTTGTTTCTCGTGCCTTTTCTGGCTTTGATGTCACAAACGATAAGAGAATGGACACGCTATACAGAAGTACTGTTTCATTCCTTTGTGGTGTATTCTGATACATAAGTTGGCAAGAGTCGTAAAACAAAGATGCTGTTGTCGAACTCGATGTCTCAGATCTTGGCTCTATCAGCTACCAACTGATGTTCAAAAGCTTTGAAAAAAATAAATAAAGTCTTAGCGAATGCAATGACCGTGGTGTTTGCTACTTACCAATTAATCCAAGTGATTGCGGATGCGCAAGAGAAATACGGTTTATCAGAATTTGATCTGATCATTTGTGAAGCGGTGCAGGTTAAGGCAGATAAGGTAGAACCTTTGGTTGTAGAAGCCAAGGAAGTAGCTGAGACTGCGAAGATAACAGCGGAAGAAGCGATAAATGTTGCGGAGCAAGCAAAAGAAGAGGCTGATACGACAAAGTAAGGGCTTGGAGAGGTCAAGAGTTCATTAGACACGGTGACAGCAACGACAAATTCTGCGAATACAGCCGCCTCTGAGGCAAAAGTGTTAGCGGAAGAAGCGAAGAGTGCATTGACAGAAGTTCAAGAGAAGGCACAGAGGAACAGTGACAGTCTTTCTGAACTTCAAAGTAAGGTAGGTTCTCTTTCCACTAATTTTTTAGAGAATGTGCGTTTTCATCAACCTGACAGAATTCTGGAAGCCGATCCGAAAAATAGAAAAGGTGTTGTGATCAATGACGGGGCATGTTTTCGCTTTTATCATGGTGGAGAGAATGGGGATAGGTCCATCTTTTACCGCGTTCCAGGGCGTGGAAGGATGACTTTTGACGAAGATCTTGAAGCAGGAAAGGATTATTATATATATCTCATCTTAAAAGATCAGACGAATGAGCTATCCTTTGAGCTTTCGCAAAATCCGACGGCTCCTGATGGCTATACAAAGGATAATTCTGAAAAGATCGGTGGATTTCATACGCTATGTGCGGATGTTGGTGAGATTGAAGGTCATCTCTTATCGGGTTACCAAGCGGGGGATGTTTTGCCCAATTCTGTTTGGTGTTTAAATCACTGTCCGAGGACTGATCCAGAGGGAATGGTTTACGATCCGTGGAAGAATATTTGGGTTGATATTTATCTTCAATCAGGGACAGATGCAAATGTAAAGTTGGCATATGGTGTTCCGATTACGACCAATCGTAGCTATGCGGATCATGCATTTGATTTTTGGTCTGTTAATAAGAGATTTTTGACGAGTGATGAGTTTTCGCCATGCATGTATGGAAGTAATCAAGCAACCAGTATTGTCGGCAATCAAGCGCCTTCTCTTAAGACGTCTGGAGGACACGTTGATACAAACAATAGACGGATGATTTCGCATATCGGTTGTGAGGATGGTTGCGGTTATGTTTGGCAATATTTGTCTGGTTGTTATCCAGTGACTAAATGGCATACAGGGGAGCAAGGAAGCAGTTTACGTGTAGACATAAATGTTATGTTGGAAGGAGGCGATTGGACTGGTGGCTCTAACAATGATCATCTTGTACGGAATTTTGCGCATTCTCGTTATGTAGAAGATGAAAAAATAGGCGCCCGTGGATGTAGCGAGCCACTTTATTATAATTAACGCGAGATTGATTAGAACATCATTTTATCCAGCCCCACTTTTGTGGGGCTTTTTTTATGGAGCGTCAGATGAGAAAGATATCGAAAGAAGGATAGGCACTTCATCTTGAAGTTTTAAAATCAAAGCTTTTTCTACTAAACTCATGATGTCAACTAGAGCAGTACAATCTTATCACTCATATTTTCATGTCTAGAAAATTGAGATAATGCCATCCATAAATCGCATAAGAAGTTAGAATCTACCTTCATTGCACACCTCCGTGGACTTGTTCTCTCAAACATGCCGCCAATCCTTTAGGTGTGATTTTTGTTGAAGGCAGCACCTTTTCTGTTCCATCCGATTTTTGAATGGTGATGGCATAACAGTCCATGAATCCTTTGTTGATTTTATCCTGATTAAGGTAACAATGGACCACGTCGATACACCCAATCATTTTTACGTAAGTAATCTATTAAATCCTTTGGTCTTATCTCCAACATCTTCGCGGCTTCAATCAAACCAAACAAACCATCAGAGCGTTTTAAGCCTTCTAAAGCTTTTGCTTTTGGTGCTAATTCTGAAATAACATGGTTTTTCTGCTTAATTTGATTTTGTAGATGATTTAAGGCGCCAAGTAATACTTCGGGTTTGGAGTAATCAATTTGTGGAATAGCTACTTGTCTTTACAACTCTTTCCAACGGTCAATTATCTTTGCTCGTAAGGCAGTGCTGTAACTAGAAACAAGAATTAAGCATTCACGCTTTGGCAGGTTATAACAAGGGCGGCTTTCACTTTTGTTATCAAGGTAGTGCCCACCAAAATCAACCTCCTCAAATTTGAGGGCGTTAAGTTCTTCAAGCGTTTTCTTGATGTCACGCATAATATTGTCATGCCTTTTGCCACATAATTCAGTAATTTCAATAATGGTATTCATAAAGAATTCTTAGATGTTAGACGTTCCTTAATGACATTCTAAAAGAGTGCTGGGCACTAAGAAACACGGCATCTAGTCCGTCGTTACGCCTTTCCCCGAAGGGGGTATATGGCATAGCCACACCTGACAAAGCTATTAGCATACAATGAGTTAAAGCTTTTAAATTGCGGAAGATTAGTTATTTCGGCAACTAATCCGCTATGTGTTTAAGGTGTTTTCTAGGCACCTGATTCGAAAATACCTATTACTATAGAA
>NZ_JBHIRU010000022.1:0-15152 GCF_042197425.1 Bartonella sp. AA126HLJHH | reverse complement strand
GCCAATTGTTCTTCACTCAAAGCCTCACCAAAAGGGAGATTGTGTGCTTTTGCATAGTCTGCCCCGACATCCAGCAAGGTTTTGACTTGTTCAATGGCATCACTTCCAGGAATAAAGGAACCTTTGCCCAAACCTTGCCCCACAAGATCACGCATTTGTTTCTCAATCAGCTGCTTTTCGAAATAGGCATCGCCTAAGAAAAAAATCTCTCTATCAGGATTATAACCAATTCTGTTCAAATAATAGGCTGAGCCATAAAATTTGCCGACATCAAGAAATTCTGCCCGCGTTTCATAAATGAAATTTTGATTGGGCAGCGTGCCACCAACCCCACCCGATTGGGGCTTTGGTAAAGGGAGCCCCTCAGAAAGTTCCCCTGCATTATTGAGGTCCACTTTTGGTGTAAAGAGAGCATCAACCCCGGTTAAACCACTTAAGGCCTCCAGTGGTTTACGTTCAGCTGCTTGTGCTTTAAAATGCGCATCCCCTGTAATCGAACCTTCCGCTGCCGTGTTATTGAGTTGATCGACCACCAAATTCAACGTGCCGCCCGCTTGGACAAGACCAGGAACGCTCTCCAAAGCTTCTGAACCAATCTGGCGATCCTTGCCATTGGCTATATCTAAAGAAACATCGCGGCTTCCATCAGCTTTATAACCATAACAACTGTCTGTATTAACCTGACAACCAAGATAAGTGTTTTTATAAGCCGTTGTACCTAAATTGGTCAGCACATTGGCGTGGATATCGGCATTTCCCCCTGCTCTCATAGAGCTATAATGGTTGTCAATGGTATCAGCGTTAATGATGAGATTGCCACTAGATTGTATTACCCCCGAAACAGTTGGTTTATGCGAAAATGCTTGTGTGACAGTCTTTTCTGTCATATGTGACCAGTCTTCGTTTATTGACCCAAACCATCCTCCCTTCCGCCGAGAACCATTCCATTGGTAGCGTTTTACGGACTTTTGATCATAGACAGGCTTAAATTCCCAAGTAAAAGCCTTATAGACTGTTCCATCGCTTGAAATTGCGGTGCCATAGGTTTCTTCTTTGCTCGACCAAAGAGGAACATCCAAGAAAATTTTTACGTGCCCTTTAAAAGGTCCGGTATGACTTTGATGTTCGTGCCCTTGTCCCCAAAGGTTGGGACCATCTTGATATAACATCCCATCACTGAGCCTATCAGAACCCTCTGGTTTTTGGAAAGAAATATCGCTATATTCCGTTTTTTCCGTGATGACAGGCGTGCTATCGGCTTCGTTTTTTAGAGTGTTGGTTTGGATATTTAAGTTTCCACCAGCTTGAATCAAGCCTGCTTTTATTTTTAGTATTTTTAATAATTTTTTTTTGGAAGATTTCTTGGTACGGCACGCGATACATCAGTGCTAACGTTCTCTTAAAAAACACACAGATAATTAATCAGCTTCAAAAAACAACCTTACCAATGAAGTACTAGCTAGAGGGTTGCATGCACAACGCAATAATGGCACACTGATTCCCACAAGCGTGCATCACATATTGCACGCATAGCCTGTACAGAGTCTACCGCTCCTAAATACTCAAACGTAAAAACGTAATGCTACTGGATCGTATAGTGACCGCAGTTGCACCCTTAAACACCGGTTCCTCCCCATATCATAATGCTTGACAAAAGCATCATGCCATCATAGCAACGGCTTTGCGTAGGGGTCCCACAACATAGTTCTATAAATTGTTGACGGCATTGCCAAGCTAACAGTTTTCTTGCCTCCCCTACGCCAATGAGACCATCACTATCCTCTTTTTGAATCGTAAAATAAAATGATTTCCCATGAGCGATAAACCATCTGCTCAAAGTCCAGCTAGCTCAAACTCATAGCATTCTAAACCTTTAGGCTCGCTCTTCCCCCAAGGGGGCATAGTCAGATATATCACTTCCCTCACCTCTTCACGCGCTGGGATAAAAAAATCTGAAACTACGAGGCAACGCTGCATTTGTATGCAGCGTTGTTGTTAGGAATAAGCTTCTATTGAGATAGTTCTAATGGGAAGCACCCACAGCTAATGGTATAGGGATTAATTTGGATTCTTTCGAAATGCTATATATAAATTTAATGTGCCGCCCCACAACACACCACCAGTAAACCCACTTAAAAGACCAAAAAGAAGGTTAAAATCAAATGCATATTTCAAATCAGGTACAACCTTGAGAAAAACAATCAATGTGAATTTGATGACAAAAGCGATAAGAATAAATGTCAGCGTCAACGGCGTACCAGGCAGAATAATGAAATCCGTTCCCTCTTTGATTTTTAAACGCGCAGTAGCACGCCAGAGCAACCAGCCAACGCCAAAGCCGATCATCAGCCCTGCCAACATTGCGATTGCTCCCCAGCGTGGGAAAGCCAGCTGGTTAATCACATCGCTTGCGCCCAAAAAAAGAAAGACTAACGGCAAGAGAAAAAGGCGGTAAACCTTCGTTTCCCTATCTTTCAATGCGATTATTCCCCTCGCGATGAGAAAAATAAGCAAAATCCAAGCCCATAAAGGGGTTCCGGTCAGAATGTTAAACAATGACATATTATGCTCCATGATGTTTGATGCGATAAAAATATTGCATGATGTTAGGAAGATATTTAGAAAAAAGAATACCAGTACAAATTAAACCCATAGTGATTAACCAAATCTGGGGGGTCCATGTAAAAAAAGCCACTAGAAGACCATTGGCAAAAAAGATGATGACCCAAATCCATGTAATATATTTATTGATGAGATAAAATAGGATATGTTTGCGTTTTTCTTCAGAAACACCAGCACTGGCATAAAAAATTGTAAAGGGTTTCTTTACCAGCAAGCTAATCAATGAAACCAGAGCAAGTGACAGATAGCAAAAAACTGTGGGGTAGTTCAGTAAAAGTGTAGACCATCCAGCGAAATAATTAACAAACAGGACAATAACTGTCAGAATGTTAGTAATCATCACGGGTTCTCCCTGCCGGACAATTTTAATATTCACAGCAATAATGAACAATAAAATCACAGTTAAGATGAGAGAGCGTTCGACCAGAGTTAAAAAGTTTCCATTGATAACCCAGGAGTAAATACTCCACGGAATAAAAGAGATTATTATGTTAAACATGGCGCATCCTCCTTTTTATATTTGATAGAAAACTTACCGCAAGTGCTTCGTTTTTTAGTTTCCGTATGAATATAAAAAACGCCACCCGGTTCATACTCTGTATCCTGTTTAATGGTCAACCGATAGGTATCTCCCGGATAAACTGCTTCAATGAACTTTACTTTTTTCAGCGCAACAGATGCGATATTTTTCGTCCTACCCTGCGTGGCTAAAGCCAGAACCATCTCAATCAATAGTGAACCAGGACATACGGCGCGGGAGGGGAAATGTTCCTCAAAAAGCGGGTGATGCGCATTAAAGGAAAAAGTACAAGAATCTCCGGTTACGGAGGAAATCTTACATAAATCGCCTAGTAATGGAAGAGCGGCTTTCTCAGAACACGAGCTAAAGAAGCAGACCTTACTGACCATGATGATTGCCTGCGCAATAACGGCCTTTCCATTGTCATATGTGCTAGCCTTACAGTGAATACGGTAGGCCTCATTAATGCGTTCAATATGTCCTTCAACGCATAACCGATCGCTATCAAAATGGGTGGTAGAGAAAAACTGTTCAACCATAACAGGGAGATAGCGATAAGTGAGATCCGAGTTTTTAGCCACCACGGTGGCGAATCGAACTGAAAACTGATGCAAGGCTTCGAGTAACAAGCCCTGTTTCAAATAGTTATGGGCTAAATTCCAGTGAGAAATATTGATTTGCCCGCAAGCACGCATCGGTGTGGTTAAGGTGATACTCTGACATATACCCAAGAAATTTGGCTCGGTGCGATGCTTTATAGCCATAATTTGGGGACCTTTTTATATTTTTTTCTTAAATCCTTTGATGATAAACCGAAGGAATGAGCGCTAAACCGCGCTTGATAGTGCGCGAGAAGTATAGGCATACGACAAACGAAAAAAGCCAACAATCCCAGCTCAGGAGAAGCCCGATGTTTGCTCATGATGCTTGCAATTAGAAAATCGACATTGGGTTGCAGTCCTGTATTGTCCGAAATAGATCGCACAAGCGAACTGAAGGGACGCATAGGCACCTGAAAGCGTGAAAAAAAGAAATCAACTCGGACATCCCATTGCATAATCGGATGACCAAACCTTGGCCAAGGTTTGTCTTTGCAATAATGCGTTACCGCCGCCTTAAGATTCCCGGCTTCAATCTCATGGAGGACACCAGAAAGTCGCATGATAGCATATTTGCAGGCTCCCATATGCACGGAGCCAATGGCACTAAACCCACCGATTAGTGCAGAAATGACGTCGCTCTTGGTACTGATAATAAATCTTACCATGGTGGTTGTGGGTATCACAGTACCAAACCCGCCCAGCAGTAGAGACATGCACCCGCAAAGCACATTAATATCCCAGTCGGAAGAAGCTTCCTTGCTAGTTAATACTAACCAAAAAGCAAGCTCCAAGGTATTGCAATTTTCGATCGCCGGCAAATCGGAAAACTGTTGGGAAGAGCACGCCAATGCAATAATCCACGGCATCAGCAAGATAATTTTAAGACAACCACCGTCGCTTACGGGAGCCATGACCTTACCCTGAGCCGCCGAAACCTCAACTTGCGATAATAACATCATAAATCGCTGCGTTAAACTCAAAGATGGCAATACATTGATCAGTTGATGCATCGCCTGCAGTTTGGCTGTAGGGTTCATCTTTTGCAGTTCGGCGTTAGCATTCTGAATCAGCCGATCCATCTGTTCTTCATTAAGAAGGTTGCCGGTCAGTACAAACCATGCGTTCTGCAAATAGCGGTTTTCATCGGCAATATCAATCAAATTACATCCACGAATAAACAATGCGTTATTATCTAAACCATAATTATCAATAACATCATCTGACATGATTTACTCCTGCTGCTCCGGTGACACGCTATAAAACCTGATGTTGACATTTATAGTATGCGAATTCCCTGATACAATTTCATTACACAAATTATCAAGTTGCATTACAGGACTCCCTTGCGTCATAAACTAGCAGGCATTTCCCTCTGGATGAGAAAAGCAAATCGCTATATTCGACGAGGGTGAGATTAATACGCCCGCGCTTTTTCATATAGGCTTCATAAATATCCGGCAAATGATAGATTTCCTCAGTTAGTTCGGACAAATCAAGGTTGTGAAATACTTCGCGGCAGATTTTAATATCCATAATCTCTTGTCTATCCGCGGATAAAGACAATACAATTTGAACAATCACATCGGGCAACCTTCGATTAATAATTTTGAATATTTTTTCATGGCTAATCAAATTTCCCATGAAATTAAAATCAACAGCATTGCGTTTAATACCTTCAAAATAGAGGTCACCATTTTCAACGGATAATGTGCCCATATCGCCCACGGAATATCTGATAAGTTTGCGCGAGACATCGGGATCCAGCGATGTCACTAGCAGCCCTCTCTTATCTTCATATTCAAAGAAGAAATCATCGCTGAAGAGCAGGTACCGATTAAGCCGCCCTTCGGCGGACATACCAATGAAACCGCACTCCGACAAACCATATAAACCAATTATCCGCAGATCGGCGCCCAGCATCTCGCGCAGATAGTTTTCATGCACGCTCAGCATCGATTCACCAGTAAAGACCACTTTTTTAATTGCCAGTGGAACCCCAAGGCTGAGCATAGCTTCAACGAACTGAACGATGGTGCTGGGCACACCAAACAGTACCGAGAGCCGTACTTCAGCCAGAAACTCGAAATGACTCTTCAGCAGCAGAGCAATATCGCCAACCGGCACCACATGTGCACGGCAATTTTTTAAAATTTCACACGCCAAGTAGTGTAAAGATGAAAACAGATTAATCGTAAACAGGTTGCCAACAACATCCCCTGGGGAAAATATTTGCCGCGCGCGCAGGTTACGAATTAAATTGCGCTCTGATGAGCTGATCCCTTCCTTACAGAATTTTAAACGAACGTTAGCCATTTTCATTGCCCCAGTGATGCCGCTTGTAGCACTAATCAGCATCGGTAAGTGTTCACCCGCAGAGTCCACTTGAGTCAAAGAACTACTATCACCAGTGGTCGAATAAACGCGTGTACTTATCCTAACCAAATCGCGGAAAGCAATGTAATCGAGTGCATGGCAGCCAGTTATTGCCGTTATACGTGGTTGCATTTTTGCATACATTTCAGCACAGAAATAATCCATGATAACTCAGACCTTTTTAATGAAAATTGCACAACCCAGAGCTGCTAGACCTTCTCCACATGCCACTGTCCAGCTCATCTCACTAAGATCGCAGCCATATAAAAGATCAGTGATACCGGCTAATGTAAATTTTTCTTCTGTGGACATAGCTGCCACACCGCATTCACGACGTGATTGGTTAAAAACACCCAGTGCTATTTCTTCTGCATCAGCTAGGGGTTCGTGGATGATAATACGACCGCCGCGATCTAAAACACGGCACAACTCCTGTAATCCTTTTTTAGGTTCAGCCCAGTGATGAATTACGGAACGGGCATAAATCATTGAAAAGGAGTTATCGGGAAACGGTAAATTGCTGACACTGGCTTCAATGATGTTGAATGCATGCTGGTATTTTAACTCGGTACATTTTTTAACACAAAACTGAACCATACGGGGATCGATATCAACCCCGTAAAAGGAATAGTCTGTGAGTTTTTGAGAGCGGTAAAGCTTGAAAAGTATGTGGCCAGTTCCCATGCCAATATCGAGAATTTTTTTCTTCGCAGAAGTAACACCAGATGCTTCTTCCAGAATTCTTTCCATCAAATACGCATTCCACGATGATGTACCTTCAGTAGCATACCTTTCATAGTGCTCAGGGGTGATATTCACCAGTAAATCATTCATCACATATTCCTCTAAATGAAGCTAGTTATGGCATTGCCATAAACTCGTTAAAAACTAACTGGGTATAGAAACGGTTATGTCCTCATATAAGAGGTCATCTAAAATAATTGATTGCAAATATGCATCCAGCAAAACAACGGTTATCACAGATTGACAAAGATAATAGCAGTTACAAATAAACGTCATCCCTTTAAACGCAAATATATTCCCAACGTACCGAAAAACACATCGCGTCCTGTCATGTTCAACTAAAAAATAATCATTTATATCAAAAATGCACGCCGAGATGGTGCATAATGCCTTATACAAGCTCTCCATGCAGCTAAATATTGTGGTGCATAGACGATTATCCAGCACCTGCCCTGCTGGAAAGTCCGCGCATTTTTTACAGTAATCTAGCATAAATGGTCTCGGTAGTTTTTTTTTCTCAATAAATTCGATATCAACCCCGACAGACCGAATCCGCGGATCTTTATTAACCAACATAATACTTTTACTCCGTCCATGGCTTACAGAACTGTGTGACATCTTTACATCTGGCAAAATCCGTTTAAATATATCGATAAAAAGTACCTTCGCCATTTCACGGTGCAATATCATTCTCGATGTACGTCTCGTCGATACAGGCAAATAACGATGAAGCCTATCAATAGCTAAAAAATAGGTATAAAAAGAATGGCTCACAATGCACAGATAATTGTTTGCACGACGATTAACATACACTCTGCTCATATCATGAGCTTTATCTACATGGTACATTTTATTTTCCCTGTATTTGTCGTGGCAATTTTTCTGATATTTACTTTAAATGCATACTGATACCATTTATCAGTCAATAGTTTAGTAACGACTTTAACCTGCTCACTATTTGCCGACATATCAAGGTTGAGATAAAGATCGCCGTTCTGTGCTTTTGAAAAGTAATGCCTTAAACATCCGGCATACTTAATAATGTCATTTGAGATCAGTTGAACTGGGATAAACTTACCATTGTGTTTAAATTCATTAACGGCTCTGGCTATCCAGTAATAGCATTCGGATTCATCTTTAACAAACAGGTCGCCGGAATCAAACCATTCATCACGCGGCTTTAATTGCAAGGAACTATCAACATAACCATCACACGCGAAAGGCGTTTTATAAAACATACGGCGCACTGAATCAGAAGCATCCGCCCGATCAATGGGGCGCAAATCAATTTTTATATCACTCACCAGAACCTTACCCGGTGCCACAACGCCATATTTACTGGTTCTTTCAATATCGCGTAGCGAGCAGATCTTATTATGAAATAAGCGCGGTCCGGATTCGGTCTGACCGAAGTTATTCCATAACGTCGTGCATGATGAGAGGATGCCCGATGCTTGTACGGTGAGCAAACGATCGGATGCATTCAAGATATTTTGCACATGGATTCGGCTTTTGGTAAAAATGTCGCTTACTTCCAGCATCCAGTCACCGATTAAAGGCAAGTTGGTAATGCTATAGTGCGAAACGAGTTCAACAATATTACTTATTTGAAATTTTTCAAATACCAGTTTGCTATCCGATAAGAAGGCACATAGCATAGTAGAGAGACCATACATATACTGCACCGGGAAATAACACAATGAGCAATCTTCATTACTTAGTCCAAGAGATTGGCTCACCGCGATGGCATTCTCAATCAGAATATTTTCATGATATTGAATCAACTTCGGCTTACTGGTTGTTCCGGAGGTACAAAAATAGAAATGCGCGCACGGATATGCTGTAAAATCAGCCAGATTTTCGTTCACAGTTGAAAAACAGTGATCAAACGCGATATTAATCCGGTGACTGATGATACTAATATTCCTAACTTCATGGCTCATTACAACAGCCGCAATGCAATTGGCATCAACCAGCATATCAACAATGTCTAAATCATGAATACTGACGATCCAAGCTTTCAATTTTAGCATAGACGCAACAAAATAGCTGATTAGACCTTCGAAATTATTTCTAATCACAAAAACAAACAGCTTATTTTGCTCCTCTTGCGGGCGATCACGAAAATATCTAACTACGGTATCTGCACACCCTTTTGTCATCATGCTGACATCCTCTGCCGAATAATGACTGTGATGATAAATCACTTGCCAGTTTCTTTCTAATAAGGAATATATTGTTAGCATGAGGTGTCCCTTACAGATATTGTGGATTCCCTAAAACCAAGCTGCTTGCGCTACCACCCATACCAAATGAGTTTTTCAATGCATATTTAAGCGGTCGGTGCTGATGCTTCCTCACAAACGCAATGCCAGCGGGTAATTGAGGATCGATTTCATCACAATTCAAAATTTTGGGCAAAAGATTGTTCCGAAAAGAAACTAGTACACCCAAAATTTCCATCGCACCGGCAGCAGCAATCAGATGCCCGTGCCAAGATTTTGTTGCCACAATCGCTGGGTTGTGCGCGCCAAAAACCGTTCTGATTGCACTGGCTTCGTGCTGATCATTTTGTACTGTCGATGTCCCATGTGTATTCACAAAATCAATAGCGGTACGGTCAATACCCGCATGTTCGATGGCTCGTTCCATCGACAGTTGCATTTCGAGATCATCTTTATGCGGCGCTACAATATGCTGTGCGCAAAGTGCACCGCCGTAACCCAATAAATAGGCCAACGGCTCACGCTGCCGCGCCAGTACGTTAGATAATTTTTCAATAACGAACAGACCTGCGCCCTCCGCTAAAACAAATCCGCTGCGATGCCGGTCAAAAGGCCGCGAACGCCGTGGTCCACTGTAGTTTTGATCAGTCGATATCACTCCCATTTCTTCTAATCGCGCAAGATTCAGCGGGGTGACTTTCGCAGAAACACCGCCGCAAATCGCCGCTTTAACTTCACCATTGCGGATGGCTCGCATCGCGAGGCCGATACTTTGCGTTGATGCAGAACAAAGGCCTAGAAGAGCAAAGCTCAGGCCCGCAAACGGGATAATTTCATGTATCGTTTTTAGAACCGCAGTTGTATCGAGATCAAAAAACTCATCAATTTTAAAATGTTCTAGCGCGACATCGACCAAGCATTGCTTATCCGCGTCGGCGGGAACCTTGTCTGCAAAACCGATACACTTTTCAATATCGATTGCCGATTCATCAATCCCTACAATACAGCCAATATCTTCTGCTGGATAATATCCCTGCAAATGCAGTTGTTCATGCAGTCTCTTTGCTGCTAAGCCCGCATAAAAAAGCTCGCCGTTTCTGAAGGATTTTTTTTTAGGCCAGCGTAGCAACTCATTACCTTCTAAAGGAATCCCAGCTTCATGAGTTTGAAAATACTGGTGATCAAATTTTTTAATCTTCCGTATACCACTTTTCTCACGCATAAAGCAGGCGTGAATTTCATCCAAGTGGCTGCCTAATGGCGTAACAGCCCCATATGCACTAATACATAATGTATCTGCATCAAAATGGGTATTCATTGTAAAGCTCCCCTTAGTGTTTAATTATCCAAATATTTCCGATACCATAATTGATAGCCGCACCAGTCAGCATAACTCGGGCCCCCGAGGGAATCGCAGGATCATTAAGACAGCATAAAATATCCAGTATGTTATTGAGTTTTCCAGTGTACCCAGTTTTAGATTTATAGTTAACAACCGGTATCCCTGGAAAAAATTTCTCTAGCGCTGAATATTCAGCTATTTGTTGCATACGAATACCGTTGTTATAACTAACAATAACATCAGGTTCCCCCTGTTGCGTTCGTTGTTTACTCAACAGGCTTTCCCAGTCCCGTTCTTCAAAACTGACTTTAGGGCAATAACGAATAGTCACAGAGATTAATTCAGCTAGTGCATCGCAACTGTTATTGTCTAAAGACATCACTGCTGCCCCCCAACTCGGGATAATACCAGAAATATCTTTATCACTTTGTCGAATTTCACCGAATTTTTTAAAGACAGTCAGACTATCGAAGTTCAGCATATTTGCTGCACTAACAACCATCGCTCGCTCTTTTGCAATTATATTAGCGATGTCAGCATAAGCCAATTTCAATGCAACTAGGCCACTTAATGATGCGGCACGTAACGGCATCCCTTCCTCATGATCAAGTAACAATTTTGAGATGTGATACAACACATTTGTTGGCAACAATCGCAACGTATTCAGAGGATTATTCATCTCCTTATACTGCTGGATATGCTTCCAGACTGAACCATCGTCCTTATATTTACGGCAAATTTCAAAAAGCAAATCAAAGCTGCGGTCTTCGCTATCGCATGCAGTATATAGAAAAGCTTTTGCATGCTCCGCTAGGCAATCTTTACTTTGAAAATCTATCAGCGCATTGATTACCATTTTTGACATATCATTTAGCACTGAGCGGTCTTCTCTGCTGACCAGCTTCTTGTCTATCATAGACGGTGTCGAAAAGTGGTAATAGTCCATATCACAAGGATTAATGTCATCCGCAGTGCTGAGCAGCTGGCTCAGCGCTGCACTATTAGGCGCGAATTGCTGATACACACCATAGTTTTTTATATAGACCCTTTCCGTCATGCTAGTTGCGCTTTAAAACTGATATACGCTGGTTGATATAATTCAGCGTGAAATAGGAGTAGAGTTCTTTAAACTGGATTTTCTTATCAATCGATTCATATTCTTTTAACCCCAGCAGGTCATTGATTTTAGCAACACCTTCGCTAGTCCACTCTTTGGTATCAAATGAGTAAAATGCTTCTGTAGTGGCCCATTTATTTACCGGCCAAAGGCTTTCAGGGCTAACATCAACCTTGAAGTGCTTTTTTAACTCGAAGGCAAAATCAATATAATCAATCGAAGTCATTCCGTAATCAGAGAATAGCGACTTGTGCGGATCAAGCTCTTCTGACTCATCAAGATACATGACATCTTTAAAAATCTGGCTAATTTTTGTAATATACATTAGATGATCCCCTCACCATTCCCGATCGTTAATGAAACGCCTGTAGTAATAATTTTACCGTTAATAAACGCATTGATAGCATTCGCAACATCTTCGGCAGCCAACATTTTCCTCATTGGGATGGTTTTTTCTATGCTAGCAATACTTCTTCCTTCTTTCGCACAATAGTCCTGAAGCATCTTTGTCTTGATATAACCAGGGCTTATGCACAGCGTTCTGATATTGAATCGGCCCATTTCCAATGCAATGCCGGAGAGATATCTTTCCACAGCTGCCTTCGTCGAGCCATATAAAGAGTTACCCACTCTGATTTTTTTTGCGGACACCGAACTGATAAACACCAGCTTGGTCTCATTTTCTTTATACTGCTTCATCGTTTTGACTACCGTATTGAAAATCAGCACGGCTGACAGATAGTTAAGACGAGTGATGGCGTTAATATTTTCGGGTTCCAGCTCATCGCACAAACATGCTGGGTTATAACCAGCACAGTAGATAGCTATCTCAATTCTAACATTTTCTAAGGCAGCACAAAACTGCACGACGTCTTGCTCAGATGTCAAATCCAAGCGAACTGGCAAGACAGCACTTTGGTACCGATGCTTCATATCACTAACGGCGGTTTCATTACTGAACCATGTAAAAACTACGAAATAACCACCATTAATTAGTGAATCTATGACATTCCGCGCTATCTCAGCAGTCCCTGCGACTACCAGCGCCAACGATTTTTCATTATATGCAGGATTATTTACGATATCGACAAAACTATGACTCATGCCTCCCCCTTATATTTAAACATGCTATAAATTTTCCAGCACAGAATCACCCTTGATAAAACATAATCCCAATGAAACTATATAGACGAGGATATCTGCTTACTTTCGCAGTACCACCTAAATTAATTAAAAGCAACTGCTTTTAATTAAAAAATTACCAGTACCTAAAGGCCAAAATTGTCATGATCCTCCCGAGTATATTGCAGCCCCGAATAAAGCTGCAAATCTGGATCAAACAGCTGGCTATGCCCGCTCTTCAACCAAGTTTGGTCATAACTAAAAGAAAAAGTCTCTTTGCCTCTGCCAGATGCAGCATAAAGCTGCCCCATGCGACATGGGACTTCCATGCCAGCCTAATGCGCCCAGACTTCTATCGCTTTTTGTTTTGACGCTTGCATTAATTTCTCTTGGGCACGCAGCGTTTCGTGTGCAGCAGGCCAGAATCCTGCAAACTGCGTCCCAGCGGATCGTTCCCTTCTAACAACAATAAATCTTTTCCAACCGTAAACAAGCATTATCGTTATCATTGACGGGGGTATTTTCATTGTTGTTTTGTAAATGACTCTCTTTCATAGTTTCTTCTTTTGAGAAAGTAATACGTTATTAAAATCGGTTCCTTTTGGAGCTTGCATGATAAAAACCTCAAAGCCTTGTCTATAGGCACGCGCAGCGAGGTTAAAACCTGCTTTACGACCCGCATCATCGCCGTCCATTGCAATGGTGAGACGCCCTTTTATAAGGGGGTAAATTCACACGCATCATGCCACTGGTTGAAAGAGACGCCCATAAATTAACGGGCTCTGATAACAACCCAGACAAAAGAGCCAGACCGGTTTCAATGCCCTCACAAATGACCAGATGTTTTGGATTGTCTTGACTTAATTGCACCCCACCACCCATTACAGATCCCAACATGGCTTTTGCTGGTGATTGATCTGTTTTACAATCATTGTCTTGTAAAAAGGTTCTATAAATGGCAAAGGAGCCAGCGCCCTTAACAAAAGCAACCAACGCGGGCAGTGTACCCCCAGAGGGGTGTGGACATTTGTCGTAAAAGCGTAAATCAGTAGGCAAATCACATGTAATACCCCGCATACGTAAATAGGTTTCTGCTAAAGTGTTTTTAATAGGTTGGCTTTGTTGCCAAATTGCTTTTGCTCTCTCTGCTTTCTGTTTTGCTCGTTTGAAATCAGCACAAAACTGTTTGGAGAAAGAGAGCGTCTGATCATAAGCTTTATCAAAAAAGGCTTGTTTTCCAAGCAAGCCAATTCTAATGAGTGCTTGTATGATCTCTCTAAAAGGACAACCAGCATAACAATAGAGCAATAAACGCCCATCATTTCCATTAGAAATAGATAAGCTAGGCAGCCTATCATCATGAGCAGGGCAACGGGCTGTTCCATAACGCCCATGCCAAGTACCGCGCAAGGCACGTGTGATACCTTGCGCATTCTTAAAAGAACACATCATTGTAAATCCTATAACGTTGCGTCACAGGACGGATTGTGCTATCTCTAGGGTGATGAGTTTGAGAAAGCCTTGTCCGTCCTTACGTGACAAGGTTTTTTATGCCGCGTCACTTTGACGTTGCTGTTTTGCTTGCTCGATGACATTCAAAAGATCTGATTGTAACCAACGGGACAAAAAACCAAATTTTAAAGGTTTTGGGAGAGAGCCATTGGTTACATGACGGCGGAAAGTTGAGACACTCATATGAAGCAATTTTGCACTTTCACGGTCTGTTAAAAGAATAGCATTTTCTGTCATACTAAAATCCTTTCACTATAAAAAAATGGTAACAAATCATAACCATTTATTAACCACATTTTGGTTCATTTAGAAAGATGTTTTATTTATAGAAAACAATATTTTATCATACAATTTCTGATGTGATAATTTATGACTCTTATTGAGAGAGAAGAGAGAGAAAGTTATCCACAGATCATGGGGTTATGCACCCCATATCTTAAGATTGACCGGTGACATAAGCCGCCCATTTATCCATATAAACGCGGCGCTGTTCTAGATAGTCAGTGCGACGATAGGCACGCTCTACTTTACCACCTACCGTATGACTTAGAATAGTTTCAGCGACCTCATAGGGAGCATCGGTTGTTTCAGCGAGCCAATCGCGTAAACTAGAGCGAAAACCATGCGGGCAGGCTTCAATTTTATTTTTTCTCATATACCAAGCCATCATCGTATGTGAAAGAGGACCGCGACCGGTAGGAGAAAAAAGAAAATCACTTTTAGAAATACAACGAGCTTGTTCAATAATTTTCAGCGCTTCTTTTGATAAGGGGACGCGAAATTCTGTTGTAGTATCACGCTTTCCTTTCATATTTTCAGCAGGAATTGTCCAGACATCATCTTCAATTTGACCTTCACGAATATGACGCAAAGGAAAAGTACGAACTCCTGTCAAAATAAGCAAACGCAAAGCCAGTTGTGTGGGGTTTGTTGTTTGGCAAAGCGTTTTATAAAAAGCGGGAACATCTTTCCA
>NZ_JBHIRU010000021.1:0-18349 GCF_042197425.1 Bartonella sp. AA126HLJHH | reverse complement strand
GTCCATTGGCAAGGGATAAGCTAGGCAGCCTATCATCATGAGCAGGGCAACGGGCTGTTCCATAACGCCCATGCCAAACTCCACGTAATGCACAAGTAATTTTTTGAGCTGTTGTATGCAATGCATAAGCATCGCTTGTTGTAGCATTTGTAAAATGCATAAAATCCCTTCCTGCTACTTGCATTACAGGACAGATTCTGTTATTTCGGGATTTGCGAAAGTCGAAATACTTTGTCTGTCCTATAAGGCGAAGTTTTCTTTAGGCGGCGTCGTTGCCACGTTGGTTTTTTGCCTTTTCGATTACATCGCAAAGGTCAGATTGTAACCAGCGCGCTAAGGAACCAATCTTTAAAGGCTTTGGTACCGAGCCATCAGCGACCCGCCGCCAAAGTGTTGAAACGCTTATATTAAGTAGTTTTGCACTCTCACGTACTGTGAGGAGTGGTCCGTTTGGAATCATGGAATCCCCTTTATATTAAATGATAGAATCACTGTTTATTAACTATATATAAATAGCAATTCGTAGCAAACTTTTCCAGCAAAAAAAACAATATCTTGTGATTTTTTATCAAGAGAAGCAATAATTTGTGATTGTATTATCCGTTATGGATAAAATAAGGAAAATGGAGACATAGAGCTATCCACAACTTTTATTGTTTTGATCAGTAACATAAGAAGCCCATCTATCCATAAAAATACGACGCTGTTCTAAATAGTCTGTGCGACGATAGGCACGCTCCACTTTTCCCCCAACCGTATGACCTAGAATGGTTTCAGCGACCTCATAAGGGGCATTGGTTGTTTCTGCGAGCCAATCACGTAAACTAGAGCGAAAACCATGCGGACAGGCTTCAAGTCCTGTTTTTTTCATGTATTGTAACATGCTGTTCTGTGCAAGGGGACCACGACCGGTTGCAGAAAAAAGAAACCCATTACGAGATAAAAGGCGTGCTTGTTTAATCACTTTTAGTGCTTCTGATGATAAAGGAACGCGGAATTCTTCTGTAGCATCGCGTCGTCCTTTCATACTTTCAGCAGGAATGGTCCATATATCCCCATCAATCTGATCTTTATGCATATAGCGCAAAGGACGTGTACGAACGCCTGTAAGAATAAGCAAACGCAAAGCCAGTTGTGTCATTGTTGTTGTTTTGCAGAGTGACTGATAAAAGGCAGGAACATCTTTCCAGTCCATTGCTGGTAAATTTTGTGCTTTATGGCGTTGTTTCCCTAAGAGAGCCCGTGCTTTTATCGTTGCTTGTAAATCAACATCCAGCCCCAAAGCAGCAGCATGTTTGAGACAAATATTAAGACGATTTATTGCTTTCTCTGCGGTTGCAGCTTTTGCATGCCAAATGGGAGCAAGAACATTGCGTATCTCTGTTTGTGTAATTTCTGAAATAGGAATACAGCCTAATTTGGGGAGAATATAAAGTTGTAAAGGTAGAAACCAATTCCCAGCCTTGCCATCTCCTTTTAATTCAGCTTTACGACTTTCAAAAGCATCTAAGGCAATGTCTTTTAGGTAATGGAGATTACTTATTGCCTCACGCTTTTGTTTCTCACGTTCTTTAATGGGATCACGCCCCTCATGCAAAACAGAACGCCATTGATTTGCTAATTCACGGGCTTTTTTTAAAGAAACATTTCGCAACGCACCCAAGCCCATTTCGCGGCGCCGACCATGAATGGTATAACGATAAAGCCATTGAGCACCACCATCTTTACGCTTATGGAGAAGCAAGCCGGCACCATCATTATATTTGCCAGCCCCCAATGTTGCGACAGCCCTTGCATTAAGACGATTCATAAGAACCATTTTTACTCCTTTCTTGTACAATTTTTACCCACACACCAGCCCCGCTTTTGACGTGCAAGCAAGTGATATTAATTGATTCAATCTGAGAGGGTTTGTGATGAGAAAATCTTACTATATTCGGAGTTATGATTCAAGTTGAAAAAGGATGATTTATTATTATAAATCAATGTGTTGCCAGACCCCGGAATACTAATGCGAGGGCGCTCGCAACCGGTGGGGACATCAAGTGAAAGCCAAAAATCTACATTTTTACGATATTTCTTTAGGCAAAAAAATTCGCTTCAGAAGAAACGTCATGGGGTTTTCTCAAAAACAATTAGGAAGTCATTTAGGCGTAACATTCCAACAAATCCAAAAGTATGAAAAAGGCTTAAATCGCGTAAGTGCAAGACGTTTACAGGAAATTGCTCATATATTAGATGTTCCCGTTTCCTTCTTTTATGCTGATGGCGCAAAAAAAGAAGAGAACCTCTATCATTGTGATGACAGAATAGCAAGCAAAGCAGAATATTTACTTTTAAAAAATTTCAGAATACTGACCCGCAAAAAACAAAGAGCAATTTTGCAGTTGATTTCTGATGAAAAAAATAACCCCTTATTTTCATAAGTTCATTGCAAAGATAATCAAAGTCCTTAATAATATTGACAAGAATTGTGACTGTCTCCCCACACTTCATGAGAATGAAAATGCTTAATCTAATCTGATTTGTAAATAATCCGAATTCTAACGAGTTTAACTTAGAAATAGTGCATTGATTTATAATGATAATCTAACGTTATTGATATTGAATAAGTGTTCCGAATATCGTAAAATTCTTTCATTTCAAACGTGTTCTATATTGAATCAATCAAAATCACTGTTGGCACATTACAAGCAAAGTTGGCGTGTGAGTAAAAACGTACAAAAAGGCATACCTCTTATTGAATCGTCTCACAAACCAAGAGCTGTAACGACATTGTGTGCTGAAAAAATGGATGATGGTGCTAACTTGCTCTTTTATTAAACGTAAATATGGGGGTGTTCAACGACTTTCCACTCATATGAGTTACTTAAAAAAGGCTTGCCAAACAAGCCTAAAAATATTCCCACACACTAAAAAAATACTTAAATATATTGAGAAAAATCAAAGATCTTATACCACCATACTCCAAATAATGATATTTTATAGCATAACAGGATTAAAGTAAAAATAAGAAATATAAATTAAAAATAGACACGAAAAACTATATTTATAACTTTCATAAGAATTTATCTATATATGGATACTTAAGTTTATCCTGTTGTGCCATAAATTCTATCATTTAAGGTATGAGGGCATGAAGCACGCATACCTCCTTAAAACATTCAAATGTTTTTTAGATACCCAATATCTTTTTAAATATTTTTAAGCCTGCTTGTTGAGCCTTTAGTTTAAGTAAAAAATGGGAAGCCACTAGAATCTAGCTGTTTACAGACTGTAATAGGAGGCTTCGCTTTTAAAGGCATAGGGAGAAAATCAAATAATTCAACAATTAACAGATAAAGTATAAAAAGATTCCACCAAAGCGATACGTAATACCATCCTTAAAAAATTCACAAAGTGAGAAGGTAAACAATTGACAGAAGATAAGAAATTCACTTAATTAAAGTGTTTTCTAAAGAGATAATAGCTTAGCGTAAAATGTTCAATTTTTTCAATTCTGAAAGATTAAAAGAGACGTATCATTTGAAATAAAACAATTTATTGTGCTAACGATGATGATTGGTGTGCACAAAATTGAGTTGTTGAAAATCAAAAATATAATTTAATGATGTTCCTTGACCAACTCACTCTCTCCTGAGTATAGCACGGGGAATAAACGTGGAGAGACATGAGGAGTATATAGAAAATGAGTTATAAAGTTGCAATTGTCGGCGCAACCGGAAATGTTGGTCGTGAAATGCTTACAATTTTAGAAGAACGTGGTTTTCCTGCTCATGAAATTGTCCCTCTAGCATCACGACGCTCATTAGGACAAGAAGTTTCTTATGGAGATAAAACTTTAAAAGTAAAAGCACTGGATACTTACGATTTTTCTGACACAGATTTTTGTCTTATGTCTGCGGGAGGGAGCATTTCCAAAGAATACGCCCCTAAAATTGCTGCTGCCGGCTGTGTCGTCATCGATAATTCCTCCACGTGGCGCTATGATGCCAATGTTCCGTTGATAGTCCCTGAAGTCAATGGCGAAGCTATAAATGCCTTTTCTAAGCGTAATATTATAGCAAATCCTAATTGTTCAACAATTCAACTGGTCTTAGCTTTAAAACCTCTCCATGATGCTGCAATCATTAAACGTGTTGTTGTCTCTACATATCAGTCTGTTTCTGGAGCTGGTAAAGAAGGAATGGACGAACTTTTCGAACAATCACGTGCAGTTTTTGTTGCAGACCCAATTACATCAAAAAAATTCACTAAACGCATTGCCTTTAATGTCATTCCTCATATCGATGTTTTCATGGAAGATGGTTATACAAAAGAAGAATGGAAAATGACGGTTGAGACGAAGAAAATTCTCGATCCGAAAATTAAATTAACAGCCACTGCTGTTCGGGTCCCTGTCTTTATCGGTCATGCTGAAGCCGTCCATGTTGAATTTGAAAAACCACTAAGCGCATCTGAAGCACAAGCGCTCCTCCGCGATGCACCAGGCTGTCAGCTTATCGATAAACACGAAGATGGTGGTTATACCACACCTTATGAAGGTACCGGAGAAGATGATACCTTTATTAGCCGTGTTCGTGAAGATATCACCGTTGAAAATGGTTTAGCTTTCTGGGTTGTCGCCGATAATTTAAGAAAAGGAGCAGCATTGAATGCCGTTCAAATTGCTGAATTGCTCATTTCTCGTAATTTGATAAAGCCTAAGTCCGCAAATTAACGCCCTGTCCGAAAGGACAAAGAGCCCCTAGCCGGTCTGTCAAAAGTCCGGCTTCTCTTCAGTATAACCTTCTCCAGCTGAAGGTTCATATCACCATCCTAAAGAACTGTAATCCAAGGTATTGTCAAATTTTACTTTGAATATCCTTGAATGCCTCGCCACCTTAAGTTAAGCATTGCCGCCTTAATGACATTTTACGGTACAATAGGATCAGCAGCATAAGCATTGTTTGCTTCATGCTGCTGATCCTTTTTGTCATTCCGGTTGTGAAATTAACTTTACCCTTATCGAGCAGGATAGGTCACGACACGGTAACGCGTTTCATTACGTTCAAAATTTTTGTAATTGACATTATCAGGAAAGGAGGGATTATAAGCACTCACGTGCTTTACAGAAACGCCTTGTGCTTTTTGCGACGGATTTAAAATTGTTCGTTCATCCCTTTTTTTAACACCTGTAGAATCGATAATCATATCTGTTCTGTATAGTTTTTGCATATTTTTCCGTGTTTTTTGAATCGCCGGAAGAGCTTTAAAGTCGGAAACAGCCTGTTTTACTTTTTCTTTTGGCGATTTTACCATGGATTTTGATTTTGCTGGCATCTTTTTAAAAGCAATGGTAGGAACATTGTTAACATTGACGTAACGTGCAGATGCCCAACCAACTTTTCCATGATAACCAAGAGAACACCAAGTTTTATTGGATAGGCAGCCATAAATTTGCACTTTTGCTCCCATTGGAACCATTGCGATAACTTTATAAGCTGTCGCAGGGCCTATGCGTAAAGATACCTGACCTGATGCAACACGAGCAACTGTTCCTGTAATGGTTCCAGCTTGTGCGTGAAAAGCAGTCACAGCCACCCCTGACGCTCCTAAAGTCCATAAAGTCATCATTGTTGATAAAAATTTCTTTCTTAACATTATTTTTCTTCCTCTCTTAAAACGTATGAAGGGCAAAAATTCGCCTTTGCAAAAATTTGCCGCGTTTAAATCCAATGAACAGCAACCTTTATTCCCCCCCCCCAAAAAACCACAACATTGCAACAAAATTTCTCTTTATCGCCTACACGAACACGGCCTTTTGATCTTGATTGCGCAGTATGTTCTTCATGAATTTACGGCTAAAGCATCATCTGATTGTCCGGTTCTTCAACCAATTGTCCCTTACAGAAGTTTTTAAAGGGGCATTGGTTCCCTCAACAAATAATTGCAATAAAAGAATTGATTGCCTAAATTTCAAAGATTTTCTGAGAATGAATGATGATCAGCCCCCAAAACAACTAAAATAGAAGGAAAAATAATACTCTTTAAAAAATAAAAGTGATTGAATATTCTCTAAAGCTTGTATAACTTTAAATCTGCCTAAAAAGATACAGAGTATATTGAAACTTCGCTCAAAAAATTTCTCGAAAAAGAAAGTTAAAAGCATATGACATTAAAATTTTTTTCTCGTAGTCGGATTATAGGATTATTCCTCTCTCTCTTTGCACTTTTTTTGTCTACTGCTTTTTCCATGGCCGCAGACAAAACAAAAATCAAACTTGGTATTATGGAAGGGCGGGATGCAATTATTTGGAAAACTGCTGCTGAACAGGCTAAAAAAGTCGGTTTAGATATTGAACTCGTTTATTTTTCTGATTACGCTTTGCCGAACGATGCTGTTAACGCAGGAGAGATCGATGCGAATGCTTTTCAGCACGCCCCTTATCTTAATGAACAAATGAAACAACGTGGCTATAAACTTTCAATTGTCGGCTATACATTTATTGCTCCAATCGGTGTTTACTCACACAAAATAAAAGACTTAAAAGATCTTCGTGATGGTGCTCATGTTGGTATTCCGAACGACCCATCTAATGGTGGAAGAGCCTTACTTCTTCTCAATTCTTTAGGTCTCATTAAGTTAAAAGATCCTCATAATATTCTTGCATCTCCACTTGATATTATCAAAAATCCTAAAAACCTGCAAATTCGTGAGCTCGATGCCGGTATGTTAGGGCGAGCTATTGACGATTTTGATCTTGCAATTATAAACACAAACTGGGCTATTGTTTCCGGATTAAACTTCGAAAAAGATGTAGTCGCATGGGAGAGCGCAAAAAATAATCCTTATGATAATATCATCGTTGTGCGCACAAGCGAAAAAGATGAGCCATGGGTTAAAAAATTAGTTGCCGCTTACAACAACGATCTTATCCGTGCAAAAATCAAAGAGATTTTTGGCAATACCGCCCAAACATCTTGGTAATTGTGCCAAATATCCGAGTAATTGTGAATGGAAAAACCTACTCTTATCTCCTTAAAAAACATCAGCCGTTGTTTTAACAAAACGGCTGGTGTTCCGGTAATTAATAATCTCTCTTTAAATATCCATGCTGGTGAAATCCTTGGCATTATTGGGCGCAGTGGAGCAGGAAAATCAACACTTATTCGCTGTTTAAATGGGTTAGAGAAGATTGATGCAGGGTCCATTTTTTTTGAAGGTGTTGATATTTCTAATCTATCAGAGATAGAATGGGCGCCTTACCGTCAACGAATTGGGATGATTTTTCAACATTTCAATCTTCTCTCATCGCAAAATATTCTTGATAACATTGCATTGCCACTTAAATTAAGTGGTGTAAGTAAAAAACAACGCCACAAACGTGCCCTTGAACTGATTGAATTGGTTGGGTTATCTGGGAAAGAATATTGCTATCCAGCACAATTGTCCGGGGGACAAAAACAACGCGTTGGCATTGCACGCGCTCTTGCTGCTAATCCTAAAATATTGTTATCAGATGAAGCCACCTCTGCTCTTGACCCTGAAACAACACAATCTATTCTAGAGCTCCTTGCTGATATTAATAAACACCTCAATCTCACGATTGTGCTCATCACCCATGAAATGGAAGTTGTGCGCACCATAGCGCATCGCGTTGTTGTTCTTAATCAGGGAAACATTGTAGAAGAAGGACGTGTGAAAGACATCTTTACATCACCGCAAGACGATACAACCATAGCCATGCTCAAGCTTGTAACCCCACAACTTCCTGAAAAATTTGCGAAAAATCTCAAACCAATCGGACGAGAAGCTGTCATTGAAATTAATATTGCCGGTGAAATTGCCCAGCAGCCTTTTCTTCATCTTCTAGAAAATGAGAGTGGTTTAAAAGCACGTATTTTGCATGGTGGCATTGATACAGTTCAAGATGAAACCATCGGGCGACTCTTCTTGGCTCTTCCTGGAGAAGATAAAGAAGCTTTAGAAAAAGCTGTTCAATGGTTAACGAAAAAAGGACGATATTGTGAGGTCTTAGGCTATGTTTAATGTTCTGTCTCATGAACTTCCCCAAGCTGTTATTGATACAATATTGATGACACTTAGTGCTTCTGTTATGGCATTTATTATAGGGCTTCCCCTTGGTCTTCTTCTTCACACAACAGCACGCGGAGGGATTTTTTCCTCATCTCTCATCAATCGCCCTTTAAGCATGATCATTGACAGTATTCGTGCCATTCCCTTTATCATTCTTGCATTTTATCTTCTTCCCGTTACGCGTATCGTTGTAGGAAGGGGGATAGGAATGCCTGCTGTAATTTTTATACTGACCATTTCAGCTATCCCTTTTTATGCACGCATGGCGGAACTCTCTTTTAAAACCGTTGAAAACGGTCTCATTGAAGCGATCCGCTCGATGGGTGCAAGTCGTCTTCAAATTATCAGACATGTTCTTATTCCTGAAGCTCTCCCTAGCCTGATTACAGGTTTTACAGTCATGGTCATTTCTCTTATAGGAGCCACCTCACTTGCTGGATATCTTGGTGGAGGCGGTTTAGGGGATATGGCAATCCGCTATGGCTACCAACGCTACAATACCTTCATCATGACCATCGTCATCATCCTTTTGATCGTGCTTAATATTACAACCCAATGGACTTCTGATAAAATCGTACAAAAACTTGATAAAACAAAACATTAAAAGACTTAGAATTTCACAAGCCAATACCATCATCCTCTTTGCCACTTTCCAAGTGCACCAACCCTTGCCTATCGAAAACACTCATAAGAGATTAGAAACTTTTTTCTTAAACAGTTTTTATCTCTCCCCATCCGTTTGTAACATGAAAGAAAATAGTTTTAATGGCTTTAATATAAAAGGGGATAAAATAAGAGATCTCACAGTATGTGAAACTCTCTTTAAATTAAGACATTGGTCACGACCTTTCCCAACCTTAGATAACACATTGAATTTATAATGATAATATGGCGTTATTCATATTGAATGAGAACTCTGAATACCGTAAGATCCTCTCATTCCCACTTTGTTCCATATAGAATCAACCAAAACCTCTTGCTTGCACGTTAAAAGCGGAAAGAGCCGTGTGAGTAAAACTATACAAGAAAGAAAGGCATGCCTCTTATGAATTATCTCAAGCGCCAAGACCTGTCTTAACATTGGCGGCTAGCATATAATATGATGGTGCCGATTTTCTTCTTCACAAGCATAAAGATAGGGGTGCTCAATGGCTTTATCGTTATACTATTCACAGGCGCCATTGCGAAATGGGTGTGACGAGCGTTGAGAGATGTTGCTTTAAAATAAACCCGTGAATTGGCAACGCAAGTATATTCCATTTGAAGCGTTCTGTTTTACGTGATGGGTATGATCCCATTAAAGAACGCTATAAACAAAAGCGTGAAGCAATGCACTATCTTCATTAGGAAACTCCTCTTCAAAACGATCTAGGAAAGATAGCAACCCGCTATGGCTATCAACGCTATGATAGCTCCACCATATCTATCATCCTATAGATTATTCTCAATATCATCATTGAAGAAACTTCTAATAGAATTGTATAAAAATTTTATAAAATAAAGCACTCAAATAATCTAGATATTGGAAGGTTTTTCTTCCACAACAGCAACAATAAGCCATTGAGCTGTAAGAGCTGGTTTTTTTAACTTTTCAATTTCCACCGTAACCCCATAATGGAAAACCACTCGACCAGAAGGACGAATTTCTGCGTCGTCTAACACAAAACGCGCACGTATCCGTACCCCTGTTTTCACAGGACTCATGAAGCGTACTTTATCGAAACCATAATTAATCCCCATTGTGCTCCCTTCTAACTCTGGAAGAGCTTCATAAGCGAGCCTAGACAAAAGCGATAATGTTAAAAAACCATGAGCAATCGTGCCGCCAAAAGGTGTCTTTTTAGCCTTTTCCTCATCAACGTGTATCCATTGATGATCATCTGTAGCACATGCAAACTGATTAATCATATCCTGTGTAACAAGACGCCACTCCGATAATCCCACTTCTTTCCCAATAAAACTGGTGACATCTTGTACTGTTATTTTTTGCTGCATAACGCTATTCCTATTTTATTTGATAAAAGAAACCACCCCTCTTGCTTTTATAAAATCCATTGATTAGAGCATCAAGAATAAAAGATTAATTGTCTTAAAAACAAATGCACCTTATGAATGAGAAAAGTTCTTTAGCAGAATAGTTTTCAAATAGGAAAAAAGAATGGCAAGCAATGTGAACCTAACAGGTTTAGCGCATGATTTGAAACAACGTGCAGAAAACCATCCCCCCATCCGTATTGGACTGATTGGTTGTGGTGAAATGGGCACAGATTTATTATCAAGTATTGCGCATATGGATGGTATAACAGTCGCTGCTGTAGCCACGAGGACACCGTCACGTATTTTTGATGCCGCTACACTAGCCTATGGCGAAGATGGACATGTCTGTGAAGTTGAAAATACTTATGCTCTCACCCAAAGCATTGAAAAGGGTTTGATTGCAGCAACAGATGATATTAACCTTGTTTTGCGCCATGAACAAATTGATATTATCGTTGATGCAACAGGCTATCCCGAAGCAGGAGCAGAGATTGGTATCAAAGCGCTTGAGAATAACAAACATCTTGTCATGATGAATGTTGAAGCAGATGTTACAATTGGCGCTTATCTCAAACATGAAGCAGAAAAACGAGGGCTCATTTATACACTTGGTGCCGGCGATGAACCTACTTCTTGTATGGAACTCATAGAATTTGTTTCAGCCCTTGGACATAAGATTGTTGTAGCGGGTAAAGGAAAAAATAATCCTCTGCGCTTTGATGCTACACCTGACGCTTACGAAGAAGAAGCATTCCGGCGTAATATGAATGTGCGCATGTTGGTTGAATTTATTGATGGTTCCAAAACGATGGTTGAAATGGCAGCCATTGCCAATGCCACCGGACTTCTCCCCGATTGCCCAGGAATGCATGGACCACGAGCAGCGCTACAAGATTTAAACAAAGTGCTTATTCCAAAGCAAGATGGGGGCATTTTACAGCAATATGGTGTTGTAGATTATTCAATAGGTCAAGGTGTTTCACCTGGTGTCTTTGTCATTGCCGAAATAGCACACCCACGTTTACGCGAACGTATGGAAGATTTAAAAATTGGCCAGGGACCTTACTTCACCTTTCATCGCCCCTATCATTTAACAGCAATGGAAGTGCCCCTCACCTGCGCACGTATTATGCTTTATGGCAAAAAAGATATGGTCCCTCTTAGCCATCCCGTAGTAGAAGTCTGTGCTGTTGCTAAAAAAGATTTACATCCAGGTGATCAGCTAGACTTTATCGGTCTTTATACTTATCGTGCTTGGATAATGAACATCGCAGAAGCACGCGCTCACCACGCCATTCCTTGTGGCCTTTTAGAAAAAGCAACAGTAACAGCTGCAATTAAAAAAAACGAACTCATTACAGTACATAATACTGCTATTCGTGAAGATCAATGGATTGCACGTCTTCGTGCTAAACAAGACCTTTTACTTCATTGCCCTTCTTCCGCTAAGCTATAAATACTCCTGAATTACCTTACTTAACAGTATCCTTCCCTTAGGCAACAGAATAACCCAGAATACACTTCTATCGCAAATACAGGTTTATGTTTTAATAAAAGCATTTTCCAACGATGCACATCACCACTTCCCTCTCACAATATGTCCCGTAAATGCGACAGTATAAACCACCCTATGAGATGGCATAAGATTCATTGTGTATCACTATCTTTACTCTATGAAGATACAAACCAGCACCATCATTTATTTTCCAATACTACAACAGTCCTTGAACCTTAGAGATGATTCATGAGAAGAATTTTTACTCTTTTTTTTAATAATTTTATCCATACACGAACGCAACTTGTTATACGTAAAAAATACTTCTGATGGATTTAACATAAACAAATTTAAAAAGGATAAAATATACCTTTGATGAATAATCTTCATATGAGAAAAGGTAGACAATATTAAAAGACTGATAAAGATAGTAAGTATACTATCCTTATTACTAGAAAATAACCATAAACTGTAAAAAAATCAGGTTACACTAATTTGTAAAAAAAAACATAAATGTAGGATCTTGAACTTTAATAATGTTAATAAAAGCTACATTTAATATTAAGAGTAGTGATTTTATTATCTAGTATAGTATAAATAATAAAATATTTATTTTTTAAAAATAATGAAGTGAACAAAAAAATCCTCGACTCTGTCGATGAGTTTTCTACTAAAGTGTACTGAATATTCCAAAAAGAGATACAACAGCACCTAATACATCCCCAACACATAAAGAAGCAAGAAGTGATAAAATACCTATTCCCCCCCAAAATGCTGCACCTGAAAAAGCAGCAGCTTTTTCAACTTTCCCCAAAGCAATGCCATCTTGTTCCTCAACGCCTTGAATAACAGCTCTATCCACAGCTTTAATAGCTACATTTTTTTCTAGTGTAGAAATAGTAACTGCCACTCTCTCTTGAAATTGATTTTTTACAAAACTTGCATTTCCCTCTATAGTTTGTACAAAAAAGAGAATAAATAGTGTAAAAGTAAATGAACATACACGATTTTTAAATATTTTAAACATAGCTTTCTTTGCTCCTCTTTTCTTCACTGAAAAAATGAAAGAATATTCACATATATAAAAACCAAAAATTATATTTAATCATTTATATAATTGCACATAATAAAATATTATATGTAATTTTGTTATTATAATATAACACATTATGTATTACATGTAAATATAAAAAACAATAAATGATAAAAATAATTTATTTCTTTTACGCAATAATAACTTAAGATACCAACAGTAATATTTTTTCATTTTTATTGCTATAATTAAAAATAATAATAATTTGTTAAATTTATTATTATAATAAATATTACGAAACAAATTCATTTAAAAAATTATATAATAGAGCTTTTATAAATAATTTGAAATGTAATTAATTTTAAAGAACTATAAAATTTAAAACTTCCAATATAATGATATATGATTTTCTATTATTTCAATAAATATAAAAATGAAATAGTACTTAATGGATTTTTATTATATCACTCATCATTAATATTGAAAAATAAAATTAGTATCGAATAAAAACTTGATCTAAAACAAATCTATCCTAATAAAACAACTTTAAATAGTTTACTATTTTTCTATAAAACAGTTATAAAATGTAAAAAGAAATTAAGATCTCTATTTTCAAATAGAAAAGACATTAATAAAATGATTCTCAACTTTTACTGATATATAAAGAAAATAGTGCATAGCATCTTCAAAAAGGTAATTTAGCTCCTTTATCTCATACAGCATAAAAAACTCAAAATATTGACTTTCAAACCTAACAAAACAAACGCATAAAATAAATAAATCTATCAGATTTACAAAAATATTATAAGCAACACTAGAGCACCAAAAAACTACCTAAAATTACATAAAAAGAGAGTCATGAAAAATGAGATGATCCCCCAAAATACTGAAAAAACTTTCTTTCTTAATTTGCATAAAAGTTATTCCATATTTTTCGTCAATATTGTAGAGCGCAACCTTATTTATATTTTAAGTAATTATATTTACTCTATATTAGTAACAAATAATTCTCTTTGAAAGAAATTTTTGCAATATTCACATAACTGTCTGCAATTTGTGAAAAACGAATAATAATAAATAATTGATCAAATGCTTGAAAGAAAAGGAATAGAGAAACTTACTAAAAAATTGCATTTTTAAAATACCAACTTAAGTAGCGCATTGAAAAAATAACGCCATAAAACTGATATTGAATAATAAATTCATCAACCGATCACTTTAATCGCAAAATATTAATCTATAATAATAATTTATTGTTTTGCCTGTTGAATGAGAAAGCTGACGATTATAAAACTCTCTTATATTTTAACTCTGTTTATATTGAATCAATCAAAATTCTTCACTTGCAAATCACAAACGAGATCGGTGTGTGTGTAAACACACTTGAAGAAAGGAAAATATCACTTATGAGGTATCTTAACTATCAAGCGCTGTTAACACAGTATTGAAAACTGGCAAAGTGAATGATGGTGTCCCTTTTTACTTTAAAAGTGTAAAGATGGTGGAACACTATAGATTTTATATTATAAGGCTTTACCGTTATACCATTCACAAGCTGCGTCGTGAAATGGGCTTTGGTGTACTAAATGTTTCTTTAAAACAAAAGCGTCAATGTGCAACACAATGGCGTTCTGTTTATCATGTATCCAACGGTGTTTCTTGTATCCAACGGTGTTTCTTACTGAATCATCTTATAAACTGCTCTATGAGATTACAAATTCATCTTACGTGAATTCTTCCCTTTATATTTATTTTTTCTCATGAACACTAAAATCTGTTAAGACACTATCCAAAATAAAATCAATCAACAAACATTTCTATTCTTTTGTAATATACAGATAATTGAATAGAGTTCCTGATTGCAACAAAAGTCTGTACTATTGCAATAGTAGAAATACTTTGATCATCCTCGCTCCATAATAAAAGAATAATATGTAATTTACAGAAAAAATTACATATTTAATAAATAATGAAAAATAATTTTTTCATTATTTATTATGAAGTATTTAATATATATGAATATATAATTATTAAAAATGATAATATACATCAGAAATAATTATAAAAGACAACTATCTTGAGAAAGATTGCCTAATATTACAGAAAAATTGCGGTGGCTTTGCTCAATAAAAGCTTCTCTATTTTTAACAAAGCTCTCATTTTTATGCATCCATATGTGATGTAAAAAGACGCCTATTTGCGTTTCTCTTATAGATAGATTAAATAGTGACAGCACCTTTGATCACTTTGTCTCTTTTGACTTCTCTTTTGGGCATTAATTTATGGTATCTAACCCACCTTTTCTCGCTCTTTTACCTTTGGGTGCACATGAATATCACGGAGAGCACCTTCCTTTCGAAACCGACTGGATTATTGCTGAAGCTTTTGCAAAAGCCCTCACTTTACAAACAAAAGAGCAGTTTCATATCGCACTTTTACCGGTTGAAAAGATTGGCTATTCTATAGAACATATGGATGTTACAGGCACGCAAACCCTTACCTTTTCTGATGCGATTAAGCGATGGATAAAGATTGGTGAAAACTGTTACCACAAAGGGATCAACCGTCTTCTTCTTCTCAATGCTCACGGAGGAAATTCACCTTTAATGAGCATTGTTATCACCGAATTACGAAAGCGCCTTTCCATGCTCGCTGTAGCAACAAGCTGGAGCCGTTTTGGTTTACCACAAGGTCTCATGGAGCCATCTCAACAACATCTTGATATCCATGGAGGCTTTATCGAAACCTCTCTCATGCTCTATTTAGCACCAGAAAAAGTCCATATGGAAAAGGCAGAAAATTTTCATAATAAACAAGCGGATATGATTGCCAATTATCGGTATTTACGTGCTTATGGTCCTCATGCCTTTGGTTGGACAATGAAAGATCTAAATACGCAAGGTGCGGCAGGAAATGCAAGCAAAGCAACACCACAAGCCGGTGAAGCAATCTTTTCTCATGTTCTGTCTCAGCTTCGTGATTTACTTGATGATATCAATCGATTTAACATAAACACATGGCAATAAAGAACAATAAAAGGTCTCTCCATGGAAACGATACCCCAAAAAAAACTTCCCGTTACGGTTCTCACAGGCTATCTTGGTGCTGGAAAAACCACCCTTCTCAACCGCATTCTCAGTGAAAATCATGGCAAACGTTATGCCGTCATTGTCAATGAATTTGGTGAAATTGGTATTGATAATGACCTGATTATTGAATCAGACGAAGAAATTTATGAAATGAATAATGGCTGTGTTTGCTGCACCGTACGTGGTGATCTCATTCGCATTCTAGAAAGTCTGATGCAACGTTCTCATCGATTTGATGCGATCATTATAGAAACGACAGGGCTTGCTGATCCCGTTCCCGTAGCACAGACCTTTTTCATGGATGATACTATCCATGAAAAAACAGCTCTCGACAGTGTCATAGCAGTCGTTGATGCAAAGCATTTTCCCTCTCAATTAAAAACAAGTCGTGAAGCTGAAGACCAAATTGCCTTCGCGGATATTATTCTTTTAAATAAGATTGATCTTGTCACCCAACAAGAACGCAGCCATGCTGAATCCCTTATTCTGGCCATTAATCCTCGCGCTATACTCTATACAACACAGCGCACCAATATCCCTCTTGAGACACTCCTTAATCGTGGTTTTTTTGATCTCCAACAGACTCTCGATCATGAACCTCATTTTCTCGATCACGAACATACACACCAACATGCCAACCATGTGTGCGGTCCCGATTGTCATCATGACCATCATCACGCATCCACCATTCATGATATTACCATCACTTCTGTAAGTTTAAAAACAGATGCTCTGCAACCAGAAAAGTTTTTCCCTTGGATCCAGCAGGTTACACAGCAACAAGGACCTGATATCTTGCGTCTTAAAGGCATTATCGCCTTTCAAGGAGACGATGATCGTTACGTCATTCAAGGGATACATATGCTTCTTGAAGGACAACATCAACGCCCATGGCGTGAAGATGAAAAACGAGAAAGCCGCCTTGTCTTTATAGGACGCTCTCTTGATGCTGAAAAATTAAAAACTGGTTTTGAAAATTGCGCATAAGTGAGTGATAATGCCAAACATTACCCATTATGATCTCAAAAGTTACTGCCTTTCCTGCGGTTTTATAGGCAATAAACCAGCCTTTGTTTCCGTAGAAGGTTTCATTGTTTTTTTTAATCCAACCCCACAAATCGTTGAAGTTCACCAAGGAATAATTTCAAGCCATTTTTCCCATGACAATACCGCGATCATCACCGGTGGAGAAGATGGAAAAGTCTGTCAAACAACCGTAGCAGATCACACGGAAGTGTTAAGCCAAAAAGAACGCAAATGGATAAACAACGTTGCTTTTGGTCCACAAAAAGCTTTTGCTTTTTCCTCCTCACGCCTCGCATTTGCGCATATTGGAAAAGAACGACAAGAGCTCACACATGAACGCAGTGTAGAAGGCCTTGCTTTTGCCCCAAAAGGTTTGCGACTTGCCGTTGCCCATTACAATGGTGTGACTCTTCATTGGTTATCAACGCAAATATCTCCCACCACATTAGTATGGAAAGGAGCTCATTGTGGTGTCACCTTTTCACCAGACAACCGCTATGTCATTTCCACCATGCAAGAAAACGCCTTACACGGTTGGCGTCTCACTGATAATCAACATTTACGGATGAGTGGCTACCCAAGCAAAGTTAAAAGCTGGTCTTGGAGCGCAAAAGGAAAATGGCTAGCAACATCAGGTGCCTCTGCCGCAATTGTTTGGCCCTTTCATACAAAAGATGGCCCCATGGGAAAAACACCTCTAGAACTAGGCACACGAGCAAATGCGCTTGTTAGCACCGTTTCATGCCACCCAAACAAAGAAATTGTAGCAATAGGCTTCAATGATGGAATGATTTTAGCGGCACAATTCCATGATGGAAAAGAAGTCCTTCTAAAAGGTTATGGGAAAAGTGCTATCTCAGCACTTAACTGGGATCAAGCAGGGCAAAACCTCTCCTTCGGTAGCGAAAATGGTGAATGTGGTATAATCAATATCACTGATTAAATTACACCAACAAACGCAATCATCGCCGATAAAAAATGCCCACACAATACTCCAGAAATCTTATCCCCTTGCATCTCCAGAGCTCTCAGAAATCCTATCTCCCTAATCTCCCCCCAAAAATCTCCTAAAATCTTCGTAATCATTAAATCTTCCCTCTTCCTTTTCTCCCCCCTTTAGACAAGAAAATACCTTAAACATGTTTTTTGACCTTTTAACATTGCTACCCCCATACAAGAATAAAAACATCACCCTCAAGACCGCCCCCCCCCCATCTCCTTATAAACATCTATATAGGCTACATACTTCCACAAAAGCATTTTTCTTAAAAATTTGGCAAAAAATAGCTGATATCATCATTAAAACAACGATTTATTCCTACGATCAGAAGAAGGGAATTCAACACTATTTTCCTAAATAAAAAATTTTTTGATTTCCCCCTCTAAAGAGCAAAGTTTCCTACGAGCAGCCTTCCACACTTTAGTTTCTTGCCTAGAAAATTCTATCTAATAATCATTTCATGGAGCTTCTATTACCGCCCTCTGTTCCGGTATCTCCTTCATCTACAGATTCTGTTTCTCCTCCTTCTGTCCCTGTTGAACCAAAGCCTTCTCAGTCCTCTGAACCTTTAGATCCTTCATCTAATCTC
>NZ_JBHIRU010000020.1:0-21653 GCF_042197425.1 Bartonella sp. AA126HLJHH | reverse complement strand
GAGCAATGGTGCAAACATTGCACAATTGCATACTGAAGAGCAATTTGGTCAAGTTGACCGAATTCCTTAAACGCTTCTCTTATTTAATAATGCCCTGAATAATGTGCTTAGGATACAGAAAAATCATCAGTCAATTTATGCTAAAAGAAGTCATACCATCTTATATACGCTGCTTCTCAAATAATACGATTCCAACTCAATGATTGATCATCAAAAATTGCGATTTTGAGCAGAAAAAAAAGAGGCTTTAAATACCCTTTAGATAAGGTCTTTGAAGACCCTTTGAGAACCCCTTAAAAACTCTTTGAAAAAAAATAAATTGGTACAAAACCTAGTGGCAAATTATACAAAACCCGCTGGCAAGCTACAAATATATATTTCAATACGCTAAATACAAAAAGTGGTGCCGCATGCCGGATTCGAACCAGCGACCCCATCATTACGAATGATGTGCTCTACCAACTGAGCTAATGCGGCATAGGTTTGTAAGTCAATGAGACAAAACTAATTTGAGGGTAATAGCTAAAAGTACGTATAAAAGCAAGAATGCATTTTTTCAATAATTTATACATATGATAATAATTTGAAGGAGAATTATGTAAAAGTCAGAGGAAAGTATTCTTTGACCTTAATGCTATAAAATGCTTTTCAATTTACGATAGCACTTAAATTAAGAAGCTGGGAATGTAGATCTTTAGGATGAAAAATGGTGTCAAGATAACTTAGTAAAGATAAAAACATTTTCTGATTCTTAAGAAAGAAATTTGTTGCATAGAGTGATTGGGAAAATAAAGATCATCATAAACCTTTTATAATGTGCAAATAGATGAGTAGAATTAGTTGAGAAGTTACTTCTCATTTTTATGGGAAGAAAAAGGGAGGAGGATTAATAAAATTAATCACGTTTTTTATTTAAGAGGGAGTAAAAATCATGTCGGATGAAGATCGGCTGATAGAACTAGAAATGAAGCTAGCTTACCAAGAAAAATTCATTGAGGAACTTTCTCGAGAGGTAACTAATCAATGGAAAAGTTTGGATGAGATATCTAAAAAAGTTGATATTTTAGCGAGACGATTGTCAGATTTAAAAGAACTAGAGTGTTACTGAAGCTGTTATCTTACCATTTTCTCAATAGGGAGAAGGTGCGAAATATTTTTTATCACAATTGCAATTATTTACAGATGAGTTTTTATTTCACGCATTTTGTTAGACTTGTAGAATAATTTTTATAAGCTTCTTCATTAATTTTAATAAGTTCCAATCTTATAAGGAGAGCTGATATTAGAAGACGTTTTTTTATATGGGGTTTCTAGTACGAAAATTAAGAAAAGTTTTTGTAGAGTATTAAAGAAACAGCCATAGAAAAATATATGAACTGCAATATTTTAAGTTTTTTCTGTACAGAGTTTTCTTATAGGTGGGAGGTAGATTTATTCGCTAATTTTTTTAAATTGATACAAATAAAGTGATGTTATCGTTATCTATAGAAATCATAAGTGAGCGCCTATATTTATAATGAAGCGTTTTAATTTTTTCTGATGATCAAGTGATCTTCAGTTGTTTTAATAGAGTGAGGGGTTTTAAGCGACATCGATTATGTTATAGTACAGAGAGCTCTAGAAGTTTTTTTTAAGATCAAATGTACTCTTCGTTATATGTATATGATATTTTGTGAAAAGGCTTTTGTTTTTCGTAATTTAAGATACAAAATACTATTGCTAAAGCACCAAAGATAGACCATGCGGGTAAATAAGTGAGAGTAATGCAAATTGAGGACAGAAAATCAGGCATTACCTTGCATAGAGATTGATTAAGGTGATAGATATCTGTTTGCAGAAGGCTTGTTAAAATTTTATTAAAGGGGGTTGTTGTCCAATGTGATGTGATTACAGAGTGTGCGTTATCAATGACCAATGTTATAATGGTTAGTGTAACGAAACTGAAGGACATTAATTTAAATAAAGGGTGGAGCATATTTTTTCTTAAAACTTCAACGGGACATACGTATAATGCACAAAAAAATAAGGAGTTGCATTATGATAAGAAAATAAGTTTACGTTTGTTTTGTGTTTTTTGAAAGAGGTGCCTAATTTTTCAATAAAAGTTGAGGTTAAGTTCAACAAAAGTAGTGAGGCATGATGTCTGAAAAAAAGCACGAGGAATTGAAGCGTAGCCTTCAAAATCGCCATATTCAAATGATTGCTTTGGGTGGGGTTATTGGGACAGGACTTTTTTATGGGTCAACCGAGGCAATTCAATTAGCTGGTCCCTCAGTTATTTTATCTTATCTTGTCGGCGGGCTTATTATGTATTTCATTATGCGAATGCTTGGTGAAATGTCAGTAGAAGAACCGTCTTCAGGAGCATTTAGTTTTTTTGCTTATAAATATTGGGGGAGATTAGCTGGTTTCATAACAGGTTGGAATTATTGGTTTCTTTATATTCTTGTGAGCATGGCTGAACTTACAGTGATAGGGTTTTACCTTGATCATTGGATTTTGATTGATCATTGGAAGACATCTTTCATTGTTCTTTTATTTGTTACATTTGTTAATTTGTTTAATGTTCGTTTTTATGGAGAATTTGAATTTGTTTGCGCTTTGATCAAAGTGGCTGCTGTTATTGGTATGATTATTTTTGGAATTTTTCTCATTGTCACTGGACTAGGGGAAAATCAAGCGAATATTCATTATCTTTGGGACCATGGTGGTTTTTTCCCTTATGGAGCAGTAGGGGTTGTTTTAGCAACTTCTGTAGTAATGTTTTCTTTTGGAGGAACGGAGCTTATTGGTATTGCTGCTGGAGAGGCATCTAATCCACAAAAAACAATTCCAGCGGCTATCCGTCAAGTTATGTGGAGGATTATAGTTTTTTATATTGGATCTATCAGCATTATTATGATAATCAGCCCTTGGAATATGATTGGAAAAAATGGTAGTCCTTTTGTCACAATTTTCAAGACTATAGGAATTCCTGCTGCTGGTCATATTTTGAATTTTGTGGTGATTATGGCTGCTATTTCTGTTTACAATAGTGGCATTTATTCTAATGGCCGTATGCTTTATAGTTTAGCTGTACAAAAAAATGCACCACATATTTTTAGTAAACTGAGTGCTGCTCGTGTTCCTTATATTGCTATCCTTTTTTCTTCATTATGTACGGCGTTGATTGTCGTTGTTAATGCTCTTGTTCCTGATAATAGTTTCATGCGGATCATGGCTCTTGCAACTGCAGCAGCAGTGATTACTTGGGCTATTATTGTTATTGTTCATTTGAAATTTCGCAATGCCCATAAGAACAGAAAGGGCGATTTTATTTATGCGTTTGGTTTATATCCTTACGCTAACTATCTTTGCCTCTGCTTTCTTGCTTTATTATTTGGCATTATGTTTGTCAGTGGTTTTGGGAAAAATGGATTGATGACTCGACTTTTTGATATGATAGGAATAAGCGTGCCTTTCCTTGAAGCATATATTCCTGTACAGATGCCTGATATGAGTTTGGCAGTCATTATTATTCCTCTATGGTGCTTGTTATTACTTTTAGGTTATAAACTGAAACGATAGAGAAAGAAGAGCTAATAAAAGGGATTGATTGGAATAAATCTTGGGGACTATAAAATTTGATGAGGTAACACAAGTTTTTGGTGATTTGTGTGTTTTAAGAAATATTACTGTACAGCTTACCGAAAAACGAATTGCTGTTATAGGTGCGAATGGTTCTGGAAAAAGTACATTTGTTCGTCTTATTAATGGACTCCAATTACCATCTCACGGTTTTGTAAGCGTTGATGGGCTTGATACCAAGCGCGATGCAAAAGCAGTAAAGCGTAAAGTTGGATTTGTATTTCAGAATCCCGATAATCAGATTGTTTTACCATTAGTTGAAGAGGATTTATCCTTTGGTCTCAAAAATTTAAAGCTTAATAAAGATGAAATTAAGGAGCGTGTAGATGAAATTTTACAACGCTATGAACTTCAAGATTTCAGAAATCACGCTGTCCATTTATTAAGTGGTGGGCAAAAACAACTCGTTGCTATTTCCGGTGTAGTTGCAATGAAACCAGACTACATTATTTTTGATGAGCCGACGACATTACTTGATTTGCGAAATAAGCATCGCGTTACGCAAGTGATAGAAGAATTACCACAAACGGCAATAGTTGTATCGCATGATTTGGAGTTTTTGAAAAAGTTTGATAGAGTGCTGGTTTTTGATAAGGGGGAGATAGCAATTGATGATGTACCTTTTGTTGCTATCAAGGAGTATATAAGAAGAATGTCATGATCGGTTTATATATTCCAAGGGGTACGTTTATTCATAGGTTAAGTCCTGGAGTTAAGTTATTATTTCTTACGGCGTGTGGAACTTTTATAATAATGGTTTCTTCCATAGCGCTTCTTGGGTTATTTTTGTTGTTGGTCATCTTATTCTATAGAGTCGCCAAGGTCCCTTTCAAAACTGCGATAAAGCAATTTAAATCGATGGGATTGCTTTTAGTTCTTCTATTTGTATTTCAAACTATTTTTAGTGGTTGGCTTACGGGGGTTGAGGTCATATTACGTCTTGTTATCCTCTTTTCTTTATCGTCACTTATTTCATTCACAACAAAAGTTTCAGATATGGTGGATGCAATTGAAGCAGGCCTCCAGCCCTTTCGTTCTTTTGGTATAAATCCATCAAAAGTGAGTATGGTTATCTCTATGGCGATCAGGTTTATTCCTCTTTTGAGTGAAAAGTTTAATGAGGTACATGAAGCACAGCAAGCACGGGGACTTAACACTAACATTGTCGCTCTTGCGATACCTTTAATTATACGGACTATAAGAATGGCGTCAGAAGTGGCTGAAGCATTGGAAGCGCGTTCTTATGATGCTGATACCATTGATACAGCATCTCATAATAATCAAAGTTTTTTATAGTGAAAGAAGAATCAAATGAATACAAAAGATTTAGTTTATATTGCCTTATTTGCCGCTGTTTATGCTATTTTGGGCCTTTTCCCTTCTATTTATCTTCCTTTTCTTCTAGGGGTACCTATTACAGCTCAATCGATGGGACCGATGCTAGCAGGGTCTATTCTTGGGGCAAAAAGGGGTGCTTTAGCGTCACTCCTTTTTCTTGTTCTTGTTGCGATTGGATTACCTCTGTTGCCTGGTGGACGTGGTGGAATCAGTGTCTTTTCAGGAATTGCAAGTGGTTATTTAATAGGTTTTCCATTTGCCGCATTTTTTATTGGTTTAATGGTAGAGTTGTTTTGGCAGCGGTTAAATTTTATAACATTATTTATAATAAATACTTTTGGTGGCATTGGGATAGTTTATTCTTTTGGTGTTCCATGGACAGCGTATATGACCAAAGTTTCTTTACTGAAGGTTTTAATGGCTTCATCAGTTTTTTTGATAGGCGATTGTTTAAAAGTGTTGATTGCATCCTTTATTGCACTCGCGATTAAAAGATCTGTTCCTCTCATTCATTCAAAGCATAATAACTAAAATAAATGTATTATTTTGTTATTATATAATATTCATATATCACTATTATTGAATTTAAATATAGTAATTTATGATGTAATTAAACATTGTAGAATCTAATATGATTCATATAAGTGATGTTATTAAAATAAATTATTATAGTATTTTTCTCTATATCTAAGGCATTTAAAGTGTACTTTTATAAATCTGATACTTTTTATTAATTATACAACAATAACGAAAGCTTTTCCCTAGTGAAGGAATAATTCAGTGAATACAAAAGATTTAGTTTATATTGCTTTATTTGCCGCTATTTACGCTGTTTTGAGTCTTTTTCCTCCTATTTATCTTCCTTTTTTGCTGGGTGTCCCTATTACAGCTCAGTCTATGGCTCCGATGTTAGCAGGCTCTATACTTGGAGCGAAAAGGGGAGCTTTAGCATCACTTCTTTTCCTTGTTCTTATTGCGATTGGGTTACCTCTATTGCCTAGTGGTCGTGGTGGAATTAGTGTTTTTTCAGGAGTTACGAGTGGTTATCTGATTAGTTTTCCATTTGCTGCATTTTTTATTGGCTTTATGGTAGAATTATTTTGGCACCGGTTAAATTTTATAATATTATTTGTGATAAATACTGTGGGTGGCATTGGGATAGTCTATTCTTTTGGAATACCATGGGTGGCTTATATGACACAGGTCCCTTTGCTGACAGTTTTAATAAGTTCATTAGGTTTTTTGGTTAGTGGTTTCTTGAAAGTGCTGATTGCATCCTTTGTAGCGTTGACCATTAAAAAAACCGTTCCTCTCATTCATTCGGAAAAAGGGGCAGTTCTGTACTGAAGAACAAGTTTTGCCAAATGTATGTAGCTTAAAAAGCACCACGGAATACCATTTTGTTTTGTCTACTTTTTATTGGTATTTTTATCTGCATAGCTCTCAGAGATAGCCATACGAAAATTGAATGTTTCGGCACCAAAATTCATTTTTGCTTTCAGGAGCAGCTCCCAAATAGCCAATTAATATCATTTTATTCAACATGCTTGTAAGTTTTATTCGATTTGCATATTATATGCATAAAGCCTTAGAATAATTTATTATTTTTTTAATATTTTTAGTTAATTAATCACTAATTTTTAAATTATTATTATATTAATTTTACAAAAACATGGATAATTAAGTGTTCATCTAAAACTCTTGATGTATATAATACCCTTATAAATGTGTTAATATAAGTAAATGTGTTAATATAAGGTATAAAAATGAGATTTGAATGGAATGAAGCTAAAACAAAAAGTAATCTTAGAAAGCACCGTGTAAAGTTTTGAAATAGCTGCATATGTTTTTTCTGATCTATTCTCCATAGCTAAACAAGAGCGTGTTGAAAATGGAGAGTATGGTTAGCAAGCTTTAGTGCTTGTGGAGTTTTTTTTTATTACTATTCGTAGTGCATACTGTCCATGACGATAAAGATGGCATAGAGGTAATCCGTATTATTTCAGCACAGAGAGCCAACTCGAAAGAAAAGAAACGTTATAAAGAAGAAAGTTCGTTATAAAATCGAGGTAGGTAACTTATCGGCTTTGACAGATGAACAGAGAGTTGAAATTGATAAATTGGCTGTAATGTCGGATAGTGCAATTGATCATAGAGATATTCTGTCACTCAATGATGAGTTCTGGAAAGACACCGTTTTCAATCCATTCTGTAAACCCATGAAAACTGTCACAACTGTGCGTGTGGATTCAGACGTACTAGCGTGACTTTAAAAGTCAAGGGAAAGGATATCAAACGCGGATTAACGCCATTTTACGTGATGCCATGCTTCGTTCAATGCACTGATTTCTCCTCCACTTAAAAGCAGGGAAGGGGGAGCCCATATTCTAAAAATCTAACTAGCTCTCACTGCAGAGTTCTCTAAAGTTCGTATTGCTTTTGCAATTAAAATTTTATAGCCTTAATTTTCAGCCAAACGATTCTAAATGACCCAGTATATTTGCGATACACTACACTCCCATAGTCACTAAGATAACTTAGGCAACATCTACCACCCGATAAGACTATAGACATTGTAATTATGTTAATTTTATGAATACCCTTAACTTTCTTTCTTATAAATATAAAATAGATCCAGCCTCAGAATTAGTTAATATCAATGATGCTGATAAATTTTTAGAGGAAGGAACATACCGTTTTAACCGTGATAATCAATGTGTTACCTTAATAATTGAAAAGTTTTCTGTGAACTCGAAGATCTGCTATTGGATTTATGTTTTAACGGGAGAAAATAGTCCTTATAATCCCGAAGTGATTGATTCTGAAAATGACTTTCAGAATATTCCTAACCCACGTCCTAGAAAATATGTTGAACAGAATAAGCAATATTTTGGAATTTTGATTCCTATAGAGTTTACTCTTTTTTCTTCAAATAAAGAGTTAAACAAATTCTTGCAGCTACACTACAAAAAATCTTTTCCCCCGAAAACGATTGATATCTCACCTGATATTGTTGGTAAGGAAGAGTTCGAAAAAAAATTGCTTTTAATTAAAGAAATAAAACTGAAATATACACAACCAAAACAACTAGATTTTTTTGCAATGCAATCAGAAGACAACTTGCTAAAGATGGCTAAACTTTTGTTGGGTGAATTTCCCACGGATGATTATTCTGAAATGGAACTTGACTTGGGTATCAAATTTAAAGAAAAAAATAATTTAAAGAATTATTTTTTGAATCTTTTTAAAAAATATAAATTAAATCCAGCATTTAAAAACATAAGTTTTGTTGGAAAGACACATAATAATTTTGATATAATATTTAATACTGAAACTTTTCAACATAAATTTGCTATTAAAACGAGTAAAAATGATAATGGTATGTATAATGAAGGTCATATAAAAGAAAAATTAAAGCATGAAATCGTAAGTTTTACTGTATCTATTTAATAGAGCACTGTAGCGTGTAAATAGATATATTTATTAAACTGCGTGTACGCAACATAAGGAAGAATACACAGAATAAAAAAAAGTACCAAATTATAATATTTGAATATCCAAGAGCAATATCTAAGTACCAAAGTATGGTATCCAATGAAAAAGAAAACTTGTGCTCCACGTACTTAGAAATGACAGGCAAAGAAACAGTTTCTTTATAACTACTTGGGAAAATTAAAACGACAAGCGCTAAAATTATTAACTTTAGGAGACTGTGCATATACTGATGTAACTCACATGTTAATTTCTTCCAACCTGTTGTATTGCCGCATTTATATTGTGGGTTGTTTTGCAACTCAGAAGGGATATTAGAATTGCATAAAATTGCAAAAACAGTTGTTACGATCACCAAAGAAATAGACGCGAATGTCAAAATACCCTGAATAAAGTCAAGATTTTTTCTTATTCCTAAAAAACATACAAATATAAAAATTATAACGCCAAACAAGGCTTTTCTCTTCTTATCTGTAAACATATTTATTTCCTGTGAAAAAATTATGATTCAATTTCTTAAATTATTTTCTGATATAAAAACACAAACTACCTTTTAGTCTTTTTAGCATTTGCTTTTCTTTTAATAGCAATGTCTTCTACTGCATCCAGTTGCTTTTAATATTTTAGTTAAGCTCGTCTATGATTTATCTATAGTTGATGATAGCTTTAAACACAAAGCTCCATAATTACAAACTCTTGCTTGCATTTTGATACCCAAATCCACCTTTCAAAAAAGCCCATCGCACTGGCAATCCTTTCATAAAGATTAAAGAAAAGCTCTGTTATTTCAAAAGTACACGAAAGGGAATCATAATTGCCGCAACATTTTTTGCGCTGATGCTGGCGACTCATGTTTTAAAAAACAAATATTTTGAAATTCGTGTATCCTAAAATCCTTAATTTGTATTAATGGATTTATTTACTTTATAAATTTGATACTATAGAGCCATTTTGGCTTCTAGAAATATATTGTACATTAAAAAAACTTTTTAATCACTCTTTAAATGCATATCCAATCCAAAAATGATCAGCACTTTTCACTATTTTGCTATTTTTTAGAAATCTATTTTAAATTCTCCTATCATTAGTTCATGAAGAGTTTTGGCTCGTGAAAGAAGATCTTTTTCAATCTCTTCACAATACTTAGAAAAATCTGTTGCTCTTGGAATGATTTTTTTAGACATGCTTTCTACGTTGCTCTGCAAAATGCGTTTAAAGGACTCTTTCAACATCAATAAGGAAATACCTTTGAGTTCAGTTTGATAAGCTTGAGAAGAGGTTCATCGTCCATATCTTTTCGCTTGTGGAAGCTACCACAAGAGAACAAGCGAAAAAAGTATTAGAGATATCATCATTTGAAGCTTTTACAGCAATAAACCTGTGAAGCCATATGCAAGTCTCAAGTGCATTTTCTTCATTCGGTTTTTGTTTTTAATTTTCCATACAACACACTGCTATTTCAGGCTATTACTTTGGGTTGATTAAGATTTGTAAGGAAAGTGGATTGGCAAGCAGTTAAGGCTGAATTTAAAGACTGGGATTATAAAGCCCAAGGGCTGACAGAAGCCGGTGCGGCTCTCGTGGCATTGGCTGTCACGGCGGTTACGGGTGGAGCAGCTTCGGGCGCTGCCAGTGCCATTACCGGTGCTTTGGGGCTTGGCTCGAGCACCGCCATGAATGCGGCGATACAGGCAGGTGTCCAAGCGCTGATTAACAAAAGCGCTGTGGCTCTTGTTAACAATCGCGGCAATATTGCCGGTGCCTTGCATGAGCTTGGCTCTTCAAAGAATGTTCTCAGCATTGTCTCGTCGATGTTGACAGCAGGCTTAACCAGCCAAATAACGGAAATGGCAGGTGTTGGACAATCTTTGCCAAAAACCGCTCCTTTTGTCGATCGTATCGCCAGTGAAGCGGAAAAGAACCTGATCAAAGCCGCCATTGGCACAGGCGTGCAAACGGCTCTTGAGGGTGGCTCTCTTGACAAGAACTTTTTTAACAATCTGCGCATCGCCCTGTCTGATACGGTTGGCAAATCGTTGGCGGAAGAAATCGGTACCGCCAAGGCAGAAGGCAAAATAGATACGGTCACGCAGATCGTTGCCCATGCAGGACTTGGCTGCTTAAAAGGCGCGGTTGCGAGCGGTGCTTGCACAGCCGGTGCTGTGGGGGGTGCTGTGGGCGAAGCCACTGCTATGCTCCAGTTTCAATTGTGGGTGCAAGGCATTGTGAAAGAGGAAATGGGGGACCTAAACGGTCGCACCCCAACTGCGGAAGAGGAAGCGCGTATAAACGCAAAGATTGATGCGCAGTTTGCTGACTTTAGAGACCACACCATTGATGTCGCACGGGCTGCTGGGGGCGTTGCCGCTGCCCTTGCCGGTGGCGATGTTGATGCCGGTGCTGATGCCGCAGGTAATGCCGCTGCAAATAACTACCTCAGCAGTGCGCAACAAGCTCAGATGGAAAAGGAATTAAAGGAGTGTCCTGACCTTTTATGTCAAGCAAAAGTGACTGCGAAATGGTCTGCTATTAGTTGGGGGCAAAATGCAAGCTTTGGGGCTGGTATAGTAGCTGGTGTACCGGCTGAAGTATACGGTACGGTTGATGGTTTTTTGCAAATAATCAGTTCTCCTACGGTTGGTGACTTGATACAAATAGCCAAAAATTCCAAAGAGATTTTGAAAGCGCTCAAAGATTTCTTCACCAGTGGTAAGGTTTTGGCTACCCTTGGGCATGCCTTTGCACAGCCCTATGTAGATCGCATTAATAAAATGGAGGAGGAATATGAGCGAGCCGGTGCCGGTGGTTCCTTTAATGCTGGTCTTGAATTTGGAAAATTATTGACTGAAGTAGCAACGCTGTTTTTGGGAGGAGCTGGAACAGCCAAGGGAGCCATAAAGCTTGGCGAAAAGGCTCTGGCTAAATTCGCTGCTAAGACTGAAGCAGCAGCTGCAAAAGCAGAAAAGGAAGTTGTTCAATCAGTTGGAAAAATTGGCTCTGAAGACAGTGCCAAAGGCGAAAAGATCAAAGATCCGCAGACAGGAAATAAAAACAGAGAACATCATGACAAAAAACGTGATAAGGACAAGCAAGAATTAGAAAACAAGGAAGAATGTACGGTATGCCAAAAAGAACCCTCGTTTAAGGCTGAGGTGAAGGGAGCTGAGTTTGAGAGTGATATGTTTGGAAGAAAACCACTTGAAAAAAGATCTCGTCCTGATCTTCTTTATATAGAAAATGGTGAATTAAAAATTAGAGAAACAAAAACAGGTGATTCCAAGCTTACAGAAAATCAAAAAATTTTGAAAGAAGCCTATAAAACAGGAGATGCAAAACCCACGGGAGATGTTATTAGAGAGTTTCTTGAGGAACACAAAGAAAAGCTAAATAAATATCAGGAAGAACTCAAAGAATTTATAGACGAAAAGAAACCAACTCAGAAACAACTGGATGATTTTAAGAAAGATTGGGCTAAAAACCAATTAGGTAGGGAGTGGGGAAGACCTATCGAATATGAAATTAGCCGTCATACAGGTCGTTTAGAAGAACTTGTACAGGGACAATAAATGAAGATACAAACCAAAGACGTAACAGAAATTTTAAAAATACTGGGCTGGGAACCCTATCGCGATGAAGTGGGAGACACTTTCGCGCATTATCATCTTCCTGACCGCATTGTGGGCATAGGCTATGATATAAAAAATTATGGAGAGAGCGGCAAAGAGTTCCGGTTATCGGCTAAACTCACTACTGCTTCCTATTGCCTTGCTCGGGAATATTCTAGAGGTGAAAAATCACAGCGTAAATATGAAGATGTGCTGTTTTACGCGAAGGAGGATTTTAATGTTAAACCTTCAGATCTTTCCGAAAGCCATATTAAGGACGCTCTAAATAGAGTGATTGCATGGGCGCAAGCACAGGATATTGAAAAAAAGTTGTGCGAGGAAGCTACTAATCATTCTGCCGTTGCACAAGCATTACTTGGTGATATGGAGGCTTTAAGGAGTGATAGATCTACCCCAAAACTATCTGTGCCAGAATTTGCAGATTATAAAACAATGACATCGGATGATCGCCTGCTTTTTTTTGCACAGGCCTATAAAAATGGGGAATTAGACGATATTCTAATGCGTAAAAAGCCAAAAAAGCAACAGATGAGTCTCACAGCAGCAATGCGCGTTCTTAAAACACAAGGGTGGTTTTCTACGGAGCCTAGAAAAATGTGGTTGGTTTTGCCCGACCGCTTTATTCAATTTGATTTTGGTTTTATACGTCTTCATGATAATTACAATGTCCGTATTGAAGCTGAAATATCTAATGAAATTATTTCTGTAGCTTGTAAATATATTCACTATAGTGGGGAGTATCGGTGCATATCACCTACAAATACTTATAATTCTTTTAACACGATTGGGGGGGGGATTTTTAGTGGTTTTGATAAAGGCATTGATATTTGTGTAGAGACATTAGATGAGAAAGAGCTTATCAAAATCTCTGAGCGAATAATACAATGGGCACGTGCCCAAGATTTACAAGCATCAATAGAAAGCAAAACACGTGTTCAAAAGTATAGCTACAATATACGTATAGTCTGGCATTTAGCTTGTTTAGCATTGACAGGTCAAATTGATATCCTGAAATCTTATCAAAATTTTTTAGAAGCCGGTACGATTTCTGGACATTTAGAAGACCGTGAAGTGGAGAAGTATGTTAATCACGCAGTTCAATTTGCTGAAGAGCATCTGAAAATCTTTAATGAGCGAAAAGCCATAGATGATCGTCTTAGTTTGCAAGATTTGTCTTTTCTTAATACAGTTTCTGAAGACTTAAAAAGGATGGGGTGGACAGTTTATCGCGATAAGAACTATGATCGCAATGCTTATTTTGTAAGTAAAGACCGTATCATCAATATAATGTACAGTCTTCAAAGTGATGAAGAAGAGCCGATTGTTGTATTTAAGGCTTCGCTTTCAACACTTGGCTTTTCTACTGCTCATAGAGAGATGTTTCCTAGATTGCCCCAATATATAGCTCTCAAAGAGGCAGAAGAATTTTATACAGTTTCTAGTACTGAATTGGATGAAGGCAAGCTAAAGGAGATTTGTACAGATATACTTGAGTGGGCTGATCGGCAAAATGTCAATCAAATCATCTATGATTATGCCGCTTTGCCAACAAACAGTGAAGCTCACCTTGTGGCACGTCACTTTATAGCACTCATTCTGATTGGTGATATTGAAAAGCTCAAATTTTATAAGGAAAGTTTCAGGGCAAAGAACCATCTAGGCTTTGTGGAAGGTATCACGAAATATACGATTGACAACTCTCTTACTCTTGCACGGGGTTATCGAGCAGGTTTTCCGAAAAATGCACCGATTTTAAGCTTGGATGCGCAAACAGCATCTGTTGCTTCTAAAACAACTTCTGTTGAAGTGGCAGAAGAAGTAAATGAAGCGGATGATACTGATGATCGTCTCACCATGGAAAGTGCTCATGCACTTTTAAAAATCCTAGGCTGGTCAACCGAGAAAATCAATGAGAATGATTATATGGCAAGCTATCAATTGGCTGATCGTGAAGTAGATATTCTTTATAACGACGAAATTGCCAAAGACTACCCGCAATTTGATAGCGCCTTTATGATTAGCACGGGCATTCTTTCCACCGCTTGTAAATTCATTGATCCTACCCACACGGAAGATATTCCAGATATACAGCTTAATTTTGAAGCCAAGGGATTAGAAATCTTTGAACCAGAAGTTACTGCGGATCGCTTAAAGCAAGCACTTGATGATGCGCTAGAATGGTCAGTCAAAGACATTGACCTTTCTAAAAGACTTCGCTCTGATTATGGTATAGCTCCTTGGGAAAAAGGCGCCACGTCTACGGATTATGCTTTACTTCATCTTGGCGCTCTTGCTTTATTGGGTGATGTTGAAGCCTTGCAATCTTATCAGAAAAGCTTTACGGCAGGTGATCACCTAGGCTTTGACGAGAGCATCAACAAAACCCACCTTGAACGTGCATTAGCTTTAGCCAAAGAAGTAGCAAAGGTGAAGCAAGTGAGCTACGCTTTGATTGAATGGGTAGCAAAAGATTTTGATAGTCACTTAGAGCTTTCTAGCGAGGAATAACCTCCTTCTTGGAAGGAGAGTTTGTTAAGTCTATTTAGAACAAAGAATACATTGATTATTTTGAAAAAATCGAGGGGCTTATGAATCATGAAATGGATAAAGAAAAAAATTATGGGAGCAGCTGAACCTGTGGAATTTAAAGGTAAAAAAGTTTATCAGGGAGATGAGCTGTTTGAGCCTGAAACAGTTTCTTCTTGGAAAGAAAAAGGACAGATAGTAACAGGTACAAATGTGGAAAGAATGGTATCAGGAAGAGCTCCTATTGGAGTCGATTGTAGGCCTATTATGTTATATCCTATGACACAAGAAGGTCCTATGGCTGAGGTTCTCTACTCATTTTATCAAGACAAGAGTTTTGTTGCGCCTATGAAGCCAAAGGAAAATTTTATCAGAAAAGTTATTTGTTGGATTTCAAAAAAAGACTCCTCAGCAAGAAAAAAGAAAAAGTAATTATTGCAAATATTGGAGTAATGACACTAAAAGGCGCTCTCTAAGCTTTAATGATCATCCCCTTTAATTATATCATATATTGTAAATGCGAGATGATTGCACAGAGACAAATGAGAAAAGAGCTCCTTCAAGAAAACATCCTTTATATTCTATCAATGTAATCCAAATTCCATTGGCTATAGTAGAGAATATTGATCAGTAGAAACACTCATTATGAGTAAAAACACACTGTGACTTATGGAGAAAAATTTATGAAAAGTTATACTTTATCGGATGTTGCACAATATATTGATATGCATAGTCATGCTATTAATTTTGGTACTAAAGATAATGCCCCTGATGATGTACGGATTAAAACAGCTGAGAACACTCTCGATTTACAATTTACCTCTTCCTATAAGGGTTTTTTAAAAAATTATGGAGGCGGAGAAGTTGGAGGTGAAGAAATATTCAGTATTTATGAAATCTGTGCAGGTATTCCTGCTGGTGATATTGTTTACCGAAATTTGCTTGATAGAAGAGATGGCTTTACGGACCCCAAACAACTTGTTATCTGCACAACTGATTTTGGTGAAACCTTTTATTTTGATTATACGCAGTTTCGGGATGGTGAATGCCCACTCTATCTCAAGTATACATCTGAAGATTCCGAATATTACGCAAGTAATTTTTATGAATTTCTCTGTAAAAGAATTAAAGAGTATGCAGGGGAAAATTCATGAAAACCTATACCTTAGATGATGTTATACAACTAGTTGATAATAGGATAATTGCGATTTATTGCCTGTTATGAAAACATCTCAATAGAAACTGACAATTATAGAGATGAGAAAAATACCTTTTAATAGACCTATGTCAGTGTTGTCAGTTCTTTTTAGCCCCTATGGCATTTTTTTAAATGAGAAAAAATTAAAAACATTATATTTCAATATGTTATTATTTTAATAACACAACTCATATCAATAGTACAATCTTTAAAGATAACCAATGATGTGAGTTGATTAAAACTTGTCAGTTTGTGTCAGTAAATTGAACTGATAACTAGATTATTTTAGTGAGTAATTAGTGCGTGTCTTATGAAAAGCGTATGAAAGTAAAAACTGATTACGTTATCAAAATCCCTTTTATGAATTTTTATAAGTTCATTTGAATAGATAAACTTATGATTTTAGAGAATGATTACAACGTGCTTTATGAAAAGCATATGATCCTTTAAGCCTTTCAAAAGATAGCTTGTAACTCATAAGAAATGCTATCAAGACCATTATGGTTATGAGTTTTGGAGGTTTAGGGGTTTTTGGGGGTTTTGGAGGTGCTTTTTACGCCCCCCCTTTACATATTTTTCAATAAAAAATAAAAGTCATTATATTTCAATATATTAGCATTTTAGAGATACAATCTATATTAAAACACAACCTATAAATACAACCAACGGTATATTTTTGAAGGTATTTTGAGGGTGTGAGAAACCTTCAAAACCTATAAGTAATATAAGAAAATGAATATATATAACTCTCTTTAAATAAAGCTTTTGAAAACAATAAAGCACTCATTTTAGATTACGGTATAATCTTTTAAAGGCAATGTAAAAAATCTAATTCACTTTAAGATGGGATTTCTTATAAGCCTTAAAGCAATCCAAAGTACAGTGTTAAAAAGTGCAAATGCTCTTTTTTAGAATAACGCATATAAACACTCCTTTTAGAGATTGTATGTAAGCAATGTATAAAGGGGGTATAGGAACCTATAGCTATAAGACCTTATACCCCTTGTAAGGTTATCACACTCATTATGTGAGCATGCTTTAATAAGCTTATTCAGTTTCTCTTATTTCTAATTTTGGTAAGTTCTTAACAATCTTCATTGTTTCTAAACTTACGGTAATAACCCTTTGAAATAACTCTAGAGGGTAGGCAGGGTTGCCAACGGTTTCAACAGCATAGCGATTGGCATCATTCACAATACCACTCTTTTTATCAGTCTTAACGCATTGACGCCCCATAACCCATTCAAGAGCAGGCTTGCCATTGACAATATACTCATAAGCTTCAAGAGGGATATCTGTTATTGTGATATTGTTATTATAAATAACAGTTGATTTATCTTTCTCTTTACCTGCTTTTGCGAATTTCATTTCAGTTACATAATAAAACTTTTCGGGATTAGAGATCTCTGTCTGTTTTGGATTACCCTTTTTAAAGGTTACTGGATAAGGTTTTACATCTTCATAATTCACATGCAAATGACCCAGTTCACGTCCTGCTGTCACAAACTTCCAAAAATCATCAGCATTTTTTACACACGGGATACGAGGCAATTCTTTAGAGAGGTTATCAGCATAACGAGAGCGGTAATCTTCCGAATGCAAAATTCCATAAACGTAATAGAATAAATCATCTTTCGTGATAGTTTCATTAGGATAAGCGGCTTTAAAATGTTCTAACCCTTCATTCGTAATGGCATCACGCTTTTGTAAACTAGCTGTTTTACTTTCTTCTGTAAATAAATAGGATTGTTTCTTGTTTTTATCTTTTGAGATCGTGCTATCTTTGTAAATATAGCGCGGAAAGCATTGACTAGTATCCATCGCATGAAAATCAGGCACATTTTTAGTCATAAATACAGAAAAACCACACCTTGCTCCTATGCCTGTAATTTGAATTACTTTATTTTCAACCGTTTTCCCCATCGGAAATATACAAGGAATTTTAGCAACCATTTCATTAAAGGCACGATTGTAATAAAGCCATTGCTGTATAAAAGGACGATAAAGGCTTTGAATAAGGCATATATCTTCAAATTCAAAAATCTTTCCTTTAGTTAAATGTTTTTTAAGATTAATACTCCAACTAATTTTGCGTTCATCCGTATTGACGAAATCGTCTACGACATTAGCACGTGTTTTTCGGTCAGTATGTACATAAGTATCATTAAAATGTTCCACTTCGCTATTATAGGAAGCAATCATATTATTCATGTTTTTCTTTAAAACTTCACGGCTGGAGTTATATGCCCAAGCATCACGATTAGTTTTTAGACCACAAGAATAAATCTCAAACAGTTTTTTATCATAAGGTTTCTTATCACCTAGAGCTAAGAATGTTTCAAAACTGTCATCACGTTGATTTATCCAATCACCATGTTTATCTGGTGTAATCATTTGCCAGCTTTGTTTACGTGTAATACCACCAACACTACCAAAGTATTCAAGAGCTGTAAGTTTTTCTTTTATCGTACGATTATTACCAATATCATGATAGTAAATTTTACATTCTTCAGAAACATTGGGATTTTTGATAAATAAGGTTACGGCAATACCAGTCATACTACCACTACCAAAAACATTTTCTCCTTCTTGAGCTTTTCCATCGCTTAACATATTTTTACGGATATCCCCCCGTAAATTAAGTACATAAATGCTCGTAAATTCGTTGGCTAAAGATTTTCGTAAACCATCCATTGTCGACTTTTCTATATAACCAGATCCAGAAACAAAGCCGATTACCCCAGCATTATCAATACGATCACTAGCCCAGCGTATAGCACGAATATAACTATCGTAAAGTGCTTGCATATTGATTGATTCAGATTGAGCAGCATAGGTTTCACGAATACGGTCATTTAATATGGGATAAGGGGTATTCTTTGCATTGTCATTAGCACTTTTTTGACCTGTTGAATAGGGAGGATTGCCAAAGATAACTTCGATATTTAGATTTTTCTGGTGTTCTAAATATTCACTGTTTTCTTTGAATAATTTTTGCAGAAGGTTCTTTTCTTCAAGCATCTGAAACGTATCAGTCAAACCAATATGCTTGAAAGGGATATACTCACCTTTCATCAAACTATGATAAGTCGATTCAATGTTAATCGCTGCTATGTAATAGGCAAGCAAAACAATCTCATTGGCGTGGATATCATGACGGAACTTATATTCCATATCCTCTGGTTTGATGAGATTGGATTGTAAAAGCCGTGTAATAAAGGTTCCCGTTCCAGTGAAAGGGTCAAGAATAGAAACACCCCGTGACCCCAAGCTTTTTCCAAACTCATTACGCAACACATCATCAACAGAATGAATGATAAAATCAACAACCTCAACGGGTGTATAAACAATCCCAAGCTTATCCGTGGTTTTCTTAAATGCCTTGGCAAAAAAACTTTCATAAAGTTTGATAATAAGATTCTGTTTTGCATGCGTTTCGGTGATACCTGCTGTACAGAATGTGACACTTTTGTAAAATTTATCAAGATCTTTCGTTTTCTCTTCGATATTGGTTTTATCCAGTTCCGTTAAGATCTTATCCATTGCTTGCGAAATGGCATTGTTCTGTACAAATTCATTGCCTTCAAACAAGGCTTCAAACACGGGACGCGTGACAAGATGTTGTGCAAGCATCTCAATGGCTTCCTCTTGTTTGATTTCACTGTTGACGTTGTTCTTTAATTCCTTATGGAATGCATCAAAGGCGTGAAAGGCTTCACTCTTTTCATCGGAAATCATATCTTTAAGATGATTGATATGGTTTTGAGCAATCTCAGCAACATTGTTCGCCCATATGCCCCAATAATCCGTGATTTTAAAACTATCCAGAAAAATGGCTTTGACAAAATCAAAAAATTCAGAACGGGGGAATAAGTCTTCTTGTCCTCCAGATACCGATTGAGATTTGCTTTCTGCTGTTCCAATGACACGTCCAGAACTTTCTGCTTTTGATGGTATCGAGATCTCATCAACCGTTGTGGTGAGTTCTTGTAATTCATTGGCACGCTTAATCTCTATAATCTCAATCGTATGGCTGCTATCTTGTCCTAAAGACATTTGATTAATCGTCCGAGCAAGCCTTTCATCATGAGAATGTAAAGCATGCAAAACTTGCCAAACAACACGGTATCTCTTATTGTTTTTTAAAGCCTTTTTGGCTTCTAAGTGTGAAGGAATGATAATGGGTAAAATGATATAGCCCGTTTTTTTATTTGGAGCACGGCGCATCACACGCCCTACCGCCTGTATCACATCCACTTGGCTATTGCGCGGGTGTAAGAACATGATCGCATCAAGAGCAGGGACGTCAATTCCTTCAGACAGACACCGAACATTGCTTAAAATCCGACAAACATTTTGACCCGCATCTTCTTTAAGCCAATCCAGTTCCTCATTGCGTTTTTTGACACTTTGCGTTCCGTCAATATGTCTTACTTCACAGTTTAGAAAGGGAACGGTTTGAAGGAAATCATCAATATGAGATTTGATAATTTTATTAAAGAGCTTTGTTATATATTGAGAGGTGTTAATGTCTTTGCAAAAAGCTAAAGCACATTGCATGGGCTCTGTATCATCATCATCAACAGCCGCTTGCTTATCTATTTTGGTAAGTGCTCTATAACAGCCAATAATTTTTGCCGCATCATCTAAATCAATTTCACGGTTTTCATTGGCAATAATCTCCTGTATGGCTGGTGTGATATAGGTTTCATTAATGCCTAAGACCACAATTTTGTAAGGGGTTAACAGTTCATTATCAACAGCTTCTGCGAAGGTATAATGATGGAGTTGTTTTCCAAAAAGTGCTTCATCATCCATAGATGCCAAAACAGCATTAATCTCATCAGCGCGCCTTTTAGCAGTGTCACTAAAGATTTTAGGCGTTGCTGTCATATACAGACGTTTTTTCCCCGAATGATGCTGTTATCGTGAACCTTGATAAATTCTGATTCATTGTCTTCACTTCCCAATGAAGCCCCAGTTGTTCTATGCGCTTCATCACAAATGATCAGATCAAATTCGGGTAAACCATGGTCTTTTTGGGCATCCGAAATCACTTGAATGGAATGATAGGTTGAAAAGATGACCGTCATTGCATCTGCTAGGTTTTCGCAAGCTTCTTTGGCAAGGGCTTTCGCATCCGTGGTAGCAGGGAGAACAAGATCTGATGTTTCCATGCCAACAATATCATCTTGGTTTTTACGACGCTTGCCTACTTTCGTATCAGAACAAACCGCAAAGGAACGCAAGGGCACTTGTGCATCGGCTGTCCATTCACGGATTGTTTGCGAAACTAAAGCCAGAGAAGGAACCAGAAACAACACACGCTTGCCTGTTCCTGCTATGGTTTCTGCTATCTTAAGGCTAGTGAAAGTCTTCCCCGTTCCACATGCCATAATTAGCTTGCCACGATCTGCTTCTTTTAAACCTTCACAGACTTTCTTGATGGCTTCTTCTTGATGGGGACGAGGCTCTTTTGTTGATTTCAGAACAATTTCTTTTTTAGTTGCAAATATTTGCCAGTCTATACGACTGTTTTCCATATGACGAAGGTCAATGCGATAAACGGGTATCGCTTGTCCTTTGATCATGGCATTCACATTGTCACTTAATTCCACTTCCGTGCTATCAACAAGAAGACGATATTTAAAGATGTCTTTCCCAGAGGCTGCGATAAAGCTATCAATATCCTTTTTACTAATCTGATGATCTGCTTTATAAAACTTACACTGAATAGCCACATAGCCTTCTTGATGACGAAGCTTAGCAACCAGATCAATGCCGATATCATTTTTATTCCAACCTTCACGCTCTTCAGCCCATTCATAATAGGTTTCTACCTTTTC
>NZ_JBHIRU010000019.1:0-22339 GCF_042197425.1 Bartonella sp. AA126HLJHH | reverse complement strand
TGTGTTTTCAGGAATGCGAGTTTCCATGTTTTATCTCCTTGAATATGCTGGAGATACAATGCCTTTTTGCTAATTATATTCCAAAAGGGATATAGAGCAGCTAAAAAGGAATAGGAAAATACTTTAAACAAATGTTTGTTATGAGAAGTAAAATGTGGCTATACAATCCAAAAGACCTCACTTATGTCTGAAAAAAAAGCGGGCTATCCGTATACTATTATCATATTATCATCGAATTTCTCATGAGAGAGAATAATTTAAAAAAACTGGATACTATCGTTTATTGGTTTCTAGCTTATAAAGTAGGGGGTATATCTGCTTATTTTTATAAAAGTGTTACTGTTTTTATGGGAAGAATATTTATAAAATGAGATTAGAAGGCGCATTTGAAGATAAAAATAAATATCAGTAATGTTCAATTCATAGTGTTATAAAAGATCATGGATTAAGTTAAATAAAAAGCTTATTGAATTGTTATGACATCATATTTGTTAATATGTTACACGATAATTTTTTGATATTTATCTTAGATGAAGAGTTTTATGAAATGAGTAAGATATATTTGGTTGTGAGTTGGTTTGCAGAGAAAGCATTATATTTTATGGTATAGGGGATAGATCAAGATTTTTTACACAATTATTTGTGTTGATAGGGGCTTCAAGCTATTGTTGTGTTATGCGCCGTGTTTATACCATAGTGATTTTGGGGTAGAGACGTTAGAGATTGTTTTTCTGCTTTGCGTTTTGTCGATCAACTTTGATGGATATTGTATAGAAAGTGGGACTGTTGCCGTGGAGAGAGAGATTATGCTTTTACTTATAATATCAATGAAAAAAGCAGCGGAAGATTACGGCAAAGTATTTGTACAGGAGAGCTTAGTTAGGGAATAACTTTTTAGCTCGTGAAGTTTGTAAAATAAAATGCTTTCTATAAGAAAAATAATATTTTTATAAAGTAAAATAATAACACTTTTAATAATTATTATTTGCATATATAAGCATAAAATATAATTATATTTAATTATAATACTATTTAATAACTACCTAAAAAGTGTGATTTTCTTTATGACTCATAAATATAACTTGCTATTTATTATACTTATCGTATGTTTATCGACGGGAGGATTGATTTCTACCGATATTTTTTTACCAGCACTGGGCGATATGCGTCAATATTATCAAGTGACACAATCTCAAATTCAAAGTGCAGTGGCGGTTTTTTTGTTGGCATTGGCACTTGGACAGCTCATTTATGGGCCGCTGAGTGATAATTTTGGGCGTAAAAAAACACTTCTATTGGGCTTATTCTTGTGGTTATTTACGACACTTGGTGTGATTTATACGGTTCATATTCACGCTTTTCTTGTGTTACGTTTTTTGCAAGGTCTTGGTGCTTGTGCGGGACTTGTCTTAAGTCGTGCAATTATCAATGATTTGTTGGATAAAAAAGCGGCTGGAAAACTTTATTTGATTGTTTTCCCTTTTATTGGAATGTCGCCAGCACTTGCACCTTTCATTGGTGGACTTTTGATACAGGCTTTTCATTGGCAGGCAACTTTTATCTTTTTAAGCTTTTTTATATTTTTGACCATTTTGCTATGTTGTTTTGTGCTAAGCGAAACTCTACCCCCTCAAAAACGGCAGCATTTTTCTCCTGTAGGATTGATGAAGGCATATTTAGGCGTTTTCAGAAACAAACAATTTATTTTTTATGCACTTATTCCGTGTTTTTCTTACGCTGCCTATTTTGCTTATATTGTGGAGTCGCCTTTTTTACTCACGACTTTGGGGTTATCGCCGATACACATTAGTTATAGCTATATTGGTGTCTCGTTTCCCTATATTTTGGGAAATCTTTTGGCGCGATGGTTTTTTGAACGCGAGTCTATGGAAAAAACTGTGGGGAGAGGGTACATTATTTTCGTGATAGGTGGTGTGCTGTTTGCTTTGCAAATGTATCTAAGCCCATGGCCCCTTGTGACAAGTTTTATGGCTATTGCTGTTCTTACTTTTGGCAATGGTTTTTTATTGCCGTTAGGAACAGCGTTGGCTATTTCATCGCATCCGAAAGCTGCGGGAGCGGCTTCTGGTGTTATGGGATCTTTGCAATTAGGAAGTGCGGCACTCAGTGCAGCGGTTATCGGAAAAATCTCTGGTCATAGCCCACGGGCTATGGCAACTTTGTTAGCAGGGTGTTGCCTCATTGGTTTTATCATTTATATTCAAAAAGCGCGTCATTTTATGACTTCAGAAATAAGCTGAGTAAATGATAAAAAGAAAGCATTATGCGGAAATGCTTTTGATGTTTTACACAAATGGGGCACCTGTACATTAGATGATTTTTTTTTATTAAGTTGCTGGATTGAGTGGATTTAAAATTTGTTACAAGCTTAGTTTGAGTTTAACAAATCGATTATTATGGGGGAGAATATGAGCCTAGAGTTTCAACATATTTTCATTATATTGGGTGGGAAAATTTCTGGCTCTAATGCATGTTTAAAAATAAGGGGAGGAATTGATCAATGAGCCTTCCTATTATTATTCTTTCTCCTGTAATGCCAATTTGGGATGGTGGTGTTTTTTGTTCTCCATTGACAAAGCTATGTTCAACAAAAGGATTCCCTGTCACTCTGCTGGATACGCTTTCTCTTTTTCCTAAGAGTTCTCATGTTCTCAATTATTCTGCTGTAGACATTTTATCTTTTATGGCAGAAAAACTTAAAAGCTATTTTAAAGAGCCCGCAGTTCTTGTGGGATTTTCTATGGCTGGAACATTGGTACAAATATTGGCAGCCCAGCTTCCCAATGTTCAAGCTGTGCTTGCTGTGAATGCGCCTGGCTATCCAGATAAGGTTTTGCAACGGCGCCTTGGAGATATTCTTGCCTCCTTAGAAAATAATGATTTATCGGGGGCTTTGGAAATACTCAATGGTTTTATGCATCCTTCTGGCGTTATGAAAAAAAGAGTTTTATTGGAGATTCCCGATAAACAAAAAAGCTTGGCAATTGAACGCATGACAAGAGGCTTTAAACTCTTATTAGAAATAGATGCTAGAGATGAGATAGTTAAGTATAAGGGGAAGTTTTTAGCTTTAGTGGGAGAAAAGTCGCAACTTGCAACGGTAAATAATCAGACGAAAAGTCATAATCTGAACCATGAATATAAGATTATCTCTGGTGCTGGTACGCGTTTGTGGGAGGATAATCCTACTATGACGGATGCAGTTATTGATGAGTGGCTGGAGGGATTATGAAAAAGAAAGTTCTTGTATTACCTGGTGATGGGATAGGACCAGAGGTTTGTGATGCTGCGCTGATGGTTTTAGAGCAATTCCAATTGCCGATTGAATTAACTTATGGTGATATTGGTGTTGAATGTTGGAAACGGGAAGGAGATCCTATCCCTCAAGCGACTTGGCAAAAAATTACTCAGAGTGATGCTATTTTACTTGGTGCTGTGACCCGTAAAGGAAAAGAAGCGGCTTTAAAAGAACTTGCTCCGCATTTAAAAGAGAAAAACCTTGCCTATGTTTCTCCCGCACTTCAACTTCGCCAAAAGTTAGGTTTGTTTGCGAATATACGTCCTGTAAGATACATCTTTGGTCCGAGAAAACCTTTTCATTTTTGTGTTATCAGAGAAAATAGTGAAGGCCTTTATGCTGGATTAGATTTTCGGGGTATTTCTCCTGAAACAGCCGTTTGGCTAAAACATCCAAATTTGACAAAATATGGGCTTGAGGAAGCTGCGTGGACAGTCCGTTTGCAGACACGCTTTGGTTTAGAGCGGTTATTTGAATACGCTTTTTCTTATGCAAGGAAATATAGCTTTAGGCGAGTTACTTTTGCTGATAAGCCCAATGTTATGCGAGAAAGTGGACAATTTGCTCAGGAAATTTTTGAGAAAATTGCGCAAAACTATCCGGAAATTGAAGCAGATATTCATAATGTTGATGCGGTTGCTTTGTGGATTGCAACCAAGCCAGAGCGGTTTGGTGTGATTGTTGCTGAAAATATGTTTGGCAATATTCTTTCTGATCTTGGCTCTGGGATAATGGGGGGATTGGGGCTTGCATCTCATGCGAATGTGGGGAGCGAGATTGCTTATTTTGAACCTGTTCATGGAAGCGTACCACGTATTGCTGGACAAAATAAAGCAAATCCTTCTGCGATGCTTTATACCACGGCTTTACTCTTAGAGCACTTAGGCTTTAAAGATGCAGCAAAACAACTGTCTGAGAGTGTTGATCAGGTTATTCGTGCTGGAAAAACCGTTACCTATGATCTTGGAGGTATAGCCTCTACCCGTCAAATGGCTGAAGCTGTTCGCAATTCTCTTATGAATTCTGTCTTTGTTCATCGTGCTGCCATTATTACCATTGGTGATGAACTCCTTTCAGGACAATATTTGAATACGAATTTACAAGATTTAAGCCAAAGCTTGAACAAGAGAAATATTCAAGTCACACGTCATTTTGTTTGTGCTGATCAATTACAGCAAATCAGTGAGACTGTTGTTTCTTGTCTTGGACAAGAAGATCTTATCATTATCAGTGGGGGATTGGGACCAACATCAGATGATAAAACACGCGATGGAGTTGCTCAAGCTGTAAAGCAGCCTTTGGTACATCATGAAGATGTTTGGCAAACAATAAAAGGTCAATTACAACGATTAGGGATTACGGCGGATAAGAGTAATGCACGTCAAGCATTGTTTCCTGAGACAGCAACTGTGCTTGATAATCCTACAGGCACAGCACCAGGGTTTTATCTCTCTTGCGATGGAAGTACACTTGTTGTTTTGCCTGGTCCACCATCACAGGCTCTTGCGCTTTTAGAGAATTATTTAGAACACAACGAGAAGAAATATTTTTCTGTATCGCGTGCGGAGTATGCATGGACTTTGATTGGAATTGATGAAAGTACTATTGCGCAGTGGGTTGATGATCATCTTGAAAATGAACCCTTTGAACGGCATTTTTTATGGAAAAGCCCCTATGTTTTGGTGCAACTGGTTGCTCAATCAGAAGCGCTCTTGGAACAATATTTCGTGGAAGCATTTGAAAATCATTTTCACCCCTATTTAGTTGGGGCAGAAGTTACTACTGCTTGTAAACAATTAGCGATGCATGCAGAGGTTCATTGGTCTGCCAATGATCCGCTGCTTTTAAAATATTTTCAGCCCATAGAAAAAGGTAAACAAGATATTCCACTGCTTGAGGTTGAAGTGAGCCTAGAGCCTTCTTTGGAGACATTAGAAAATCAAGCAGAAAGCCTTGGACATGCTACCATAACTATACGGATGAAAGGTTATGGTGAGGATTATATTACTTTTCCCTATACGCGACCACTTTTAGGTGTCGTCTTACAAGAATATGCAGCTTGGGCTGTCTTAAAAAGATATTTGAAAACGGAGAAGAAAAAATGAAACTCTATGGGGATGTAACAATATTGCTTAAATTATTAAACGTTCTATTATAGGAAGTATTTTGATCCTTTTCTTCAGTGGTTTTTGTCTATAGGGTAATTTTTCTTTTGATGTGTCATTAAATGACTTTGATTGATTCAAGATTAAGAAAAACTTTACGATATTAGGCTCGCTATATTCAATATTTATAATGATTAATTATGATTATAAATCAAGATGTTATCTTTCATGGAGCTGATGACAAGGAATCCAGAGACGTCATGTACCGCAAGCGTTGTAGATAATTAAGATTCTTTGTAAATCAAAAAGTGATGGTGTGAAAAGACAAGAAGTCGTGTCATTTACAGGAAAGCTTTGCAAATTTTATTGAACAATATGTCCGTGAAGAGTTTATTGCGAACATGTGCCGTTCTGTTATCTGATAATAAATTGCTGTAAAGAGCTCATAAAATTTTTCCTTTAAGTTTTTGTGTGATTGCATGATCGTTGGGTGTTCACTTCCGAGGGGTGAGATTTTTCAATTTGATAACAGGAAGAACTATTTTTTCTGTAAGACGTGAAGATTTAAGGAGTGATCATTTTACGCTTTTGTTTTCTTTTTGATTGGTAATTTGTAGGAATTTTTTTGGGGAAAATATTTAATGTGGTTAAAAACATTTTATGCGTGTGTGGGAGAAAAATAAAAATGTGGTCTTAATTGTTGATAAGAGTGTCAATATTTTTGATGAACAAATTTTAGTCGTAATTCTTAGTATCTAGATGGGAAGTTTATTGCATTTTTTAACAGTTCGTATTCTATCTGTTGTGATGCGCAGTGGTTTTTTAAGCAAAAAAGAAAGGGCTTTTATGTATCAGATTGATTACAACAGTTATCGTTCTGTCAAAAGTTTTAGTCGTCGCGTTCATTTTCTCGTTATGCATTATACGGCTATTGATTTTAAAGCCTCGATTATGGCGCTTACAGGAGAAAAGGTTAGTGCACACTATCTTGTTCCTGATCCTTCAGAGCAGACATATCGTGAGGCAGGCTTTAAGGATATGCGTATTTTTAATCTGGTTGATGAAAATGAGCGTGCATGGCATGCGGGTGTGAGTTCATGGGCTGGGCATAGTCATCTCAATGATGCATCTATCGGGATTGAAATCGTTAATTTAGCGACTTATCATGATGGGACGGGTATGTTTCCTCCTTATAATCCAATACAAATTGATGCTGTTAAGGAACTTGCCTTGAATATTTTTCAACGGTATCCTGATATTATGCCAACAGATGTTGTGGGACATAGTGATATTGCCATTGGAAGAAAAAGTGATCCAGGAGCAGCTTTTCCATGGAGAGAACTTTATAGCGCAGGTATAGGAGCATGGTATGATGATGAACTAAAAAGTCATTATCAAGAGCAATTCTCTAAGAATTTGCCACCCAAAGAAGATGTTTTGGCGAAGCTAAAATGTTATGGATATGACATTTCTGCTGCGTGTACCCAAACAGGATACAAAGATTTGATCCGAGCATTTCAACTTCATTTTCGTCAAGAAAATTATGATGGGATTCTAGATGTTGAAACAGCAGCAATTCTTTATGCATTGGTTGATAAGTATTTTCCGTGAATTCAATGCGTTTTAATTGAAAATATGGCTTATGATTACGTGTAAGCCTTTTTATTATCAGGAAAGGCTGCTTTTTGCCAATTGGCTTTATGTAAAAAGGGCATTAATCGTGTAAAAAATCCCATGTACGGTATAAGGTGTTTTATGGAAACATAACTCTGAAAGCTCTATGATTTGCAGAGATTAAATTTTACTGTTTCTTTTCTTCCTTTAAAAACGCGTAAAGTCAAGATGTTGCGTATATCATGGCATGTTCCTTACGCAGGGTAAAACGCTTCAAATAAAATGGATTTGTATTGTATATTTCCATGCTTGTTTTAAAGAAATGTCTTTTAGTGTGTATCACAACATATATTTTACAGCGACGTTCATAGAGAATATAATCTAAAATCCTCTATGAAGTGTATCCTCATTTTTATGCTTAATAAAAGTGCCTAGCATTATCGTACATTTTGTCAGATCTCAATGTTACGACAACCCTTGGAATTTAAAACGATTCATAAAAGGATTTTCTTTACTCGTTTTTATTCACACGGCTCTCTCCGCTTGTCGTGTACAAGTGACAGGTTTTGGTTGATTGAAACATGAAAAATAAAAAATTATGATTATAAATCAATGTGATGTAGGTTCAGGAAAAATAGGGGTATTTACAGATTGCTCCTGATAGGAGGCTCTATTCTTTAGAAGGGGAAGAGGTCAATTCATTTTTTGAAGATATATCGCTTTTCTCTTTTATTGCTTTAGGGAATATTTGCATCGTTTTGACAGCATGTTTCTTGATGATTAAGTTTTTTAATGAAGCCGTGTTATAAAACGTTGCGTTTTAGAGTGTTGATAGAAGACACATTCAGGCATATCAAAAACACAATGATGTCTTGTTTTTTCAATAGTTTATCTGTTCAGTGTAGAATTTATTTGAGAAGATCATGACCTAAATTAACAAAGGTTAGAAGTAAATTACCAAGAAAGACCAATTTGGTCATAAAGCAAAGGGGTTATTCATGCTTTAAAGGGCAAGGAAGAGATTGTGTTTGAAGTAATGTGTAAACGCCCGTGTGAGGTGCTCTTATCAAGCATATCAGGTTAATCTTCTAAGAGTAGTTTTATGAAACTAAGGCGGTTTTTTTTCGAGAGACAAGACAATACGTATCAGGAAAAGATATTCATGATATTTGATTTCAAAAATAAAAACTGGCAAACCATGTTGCCAGTTTTTAAAAGCTGTAGCTTAAATAGGATTAGAATGAACGCTGTAAACGGATCATACCTTGAAAAGCATTTTTCTTGTTGAATAAATGTTTTTCATTATTATTTTTATCCGTCACAACGCGATCATCATTCCAATTAACATAGGTTAATTCAGGTGTAATCACAAATCCTGGAACCAGCGTGTATGTAATATTTACAGAAGTTGCAAAGGTTTTTACAGCACTATAAGAAACTTGAGCATTCAAATTTGCTTTTGGAGTAAGCTTGTAAGTGGCACCCGCCCAAGCAGCCCATTTACCACCCCAGTTTGCATAAATTGTTGTGCTTTTTCGTGATAACTCATCATTTGCATTTACTGTGTAGTAATCAAGGCCATTTTTATAGCCAGCCATTACCCATAGATTGAAACGATCGTTGACATTGAAATCTGCACGTACTTTTCCAGCCCACTTTTTGTAGTAAGTATCATATGCTGCAACTGCTGAAAAACCACCCCATTTTTGCATGAACTTTATACCCAAAACCACATTCGGGGTGTAATTTTTAATGGCTTTACTTGGAAGAGTGCCCTCAGTGATAGAAACAAGCTTATCATCTTTATCAATGTAGTATCCTGTTATTCCTGGAAGAGAATCTGCATTATTGCCTAATTCAGCGCCGATAATAGCAGAAAAGCCGGAGTCACCACTAAAGGTGTAGGAAATAAAATTAGTGCGTGTTGTGCCGGCAGGCGCTATGCTGTCATCATTGAGAACATTTCCATAACCACCAGTCCAGCTGTTGAAAATTGTGTCATCAAGACCTACGCGAAAACCACCCAGTTCAATGTAAGCCGCGGCAAGCTTTGCAGCAGCGTTGTCTCTACCATCACCCCAGTTTGAATAAATTCTTGCATATGAACGAAGTGTTCCCATTTCTGTTTCAGAAGCTGCTTGAAAAACAAGGGTGAGCCGTGATGCTGCGCCATAGGTTTTTCTTTTGTCTCTTAGTTCAGTTTCGGTTGTTGCATCGATATTATCACCGCCTATAAAATCAGTACGAACATTTCCTGATAAACGCATGCAGGTTTCTGTTCCAGGGATATAAAAATATCCTTTTCCATAGGCATCACAAACGCGAATATATTCTACAGGTTCGGGTTCGGCGATAACTGTTGAAGCAGCATGTGCTCCAGAAATTGCTAAAAAAGCTGCTGTAGAGCTTAAAAAGAGGGATTTAATATTCATATGGGATCTCCGAGGTCCGGTTAAATTTCTTCTAAAGAGTACCATTTGCCTAACGCATTAAGGACAAAGACATAAGTAAAATACGCAGCACTTGTTATCTTAGCTATAACTAATCTTTTTAGAGTTTCAAATATGAAATTACCTTTTTGTAATATATACATGTACTATTCGAGATGCTGTGGTAAAAAAGACACAATTTTTGTTTTATTAACTTTTGCTCCTTATGGGATCAATAAAGGAAAAAAAATTTCAGATATTTGGGAAAAAAATCGAAAATGTCTTGAACTTTCTGTTGATACCATTTATGCCTCTCTGTTGGAGAGGTGGCCGAGTGGTCGAAGGCGCTCCCCTGCTAAGGGAGTAGGGCTCAAAAGGCTCTCGAGAGTTCGAATCTCTTCCTCTCCGCCATCTATTGTTATAAAAGCAGTTGACTGTGTATCGGAATTCTGTTTATCCCGTTGGGATTATGCCTCTCATATAAAAAGCATGTTCTAAACACAAATATACTTGTATTGCCGATTTATGCGCTTGTTTTAAAGAGATATCTTTGCAATGTGTATAAGCCCATTTTGCGACGCTGCCTCGTAAATGGTATAAAACACAAAAGTTTCTGTGAGACATATAAAGCCTTATAAAGCCACATCATTTGTATACTTATGAAGATGCAAAGAGGCATATTATATATCTGCTTATATATCTGCCTTCCTGTTGTTATAGATTTTGACTATGAGAGTTCATAAAAGGCATTTTTCCTTTCTAAATCGTTTTTATTTATACGGCTTTCTTTGCTTATGATGTGCAAGCAAATGATTTTGATTGTTTCAACCATAAAGCAGATTTGAAAAGAAAGAATCTTACAATATTTGCGTTTGGTATATTATCATTATAAATCAACGTGTTGCTTTATATTTGCATTGTGTATTGAAAGTTGGATGTGGCAATGCTCTCAAAAAAGTTATAGATTTCTTTTAGAAGAAAACATTGTGGGTGAAATGTTATGGTTTTCCTCTCATAGAGACTTTTGAGAGTGTTTCATCCATCTCATGACAACCAAACCACACATGAAAAAAGTAATGGTCGGTAATATTAGGTAGTAAGATGGAGAAACTTTTGCAGGAAGAAAAGAAATAATACTCAATACTGTAATTGAAAATATTCTTCCGCTAAAAGAGACAGCACCAACAACACCGGAAATATGCTGCGTTTGTTTTTGGTTAAGTTCTGAGAAAAATAAGCTTTTTGCACCGATCGGTACAGTGCAAATAAATCCATGGATTAAAGAGAAGGCGATGACTGATGCAGCCGTTTGATGGCTATGAACTGAAAAATAGAGCGCTATGCACATCAGCGCAGAAAAGAAGGAAAAATATTTTATAGAATTCTTATATTTTTTATCAAGAACATGATACTTAGACATCAGCAAATTTGAAAAATATTGTGCTGAAAAGGCTCCAATATGGCAGCACATCAAGACGAGCATTTGCGAACCGTTGAGGTGATGAATTTTTCCCCCTAAAAGTATTATTGGTTGCCAGAAATGATAAATAATCTGAATACCAGCGCTAAAAAGGCACATGAGGAAAATAAACCATGCTCCTCCTACTGTATTTTGAAATATCCAGAGCGTTTCCTTGGCATTGTGCAAGATTGTTTTTGTTTTGGACGTTTCAATTGTCGTTTTCTTTTCTTCAGGAACAATAAGGAAGATCAAAAAAATAAATCCCATCATGAGGCATGAGATGATATATCCCATAAAATATCGTCCAGAGTAATAGATCGTTCCAATTCCTACAATCCCACTGAGAATACTTCCGAAAGAGTTAACCTGGTGGTAGAGATGAGCATAATGCGAAAAGTGATCCTGTTTATCGCCTAGAGAATGGTAAATCCATCCGTCAATGGCGCTGACAATGATGCAAATGCCTGCTGCATAGAGAATTTGCGCAATAATAAGTGCTGTCATATTGGGAGCTTGAAGGCATAGAAGATAAAATACTCCTGTCATAAAGACCCCAGCCATAACGGAATATTTACGCCGATATCTGTCAGATAAAACAGCGCAGGGAAAATCAAGCAGCAGAATGGTGGTGGAAAAGACAACCTGAAGCAGAGCTAATTGCGCCAGACTCACTCCCATGGACATTAAAAAAATCGCATGGTAAACGCCGATCAGCATGCGGACAGCATTATAGGAGCCATAGGTGAGAGCAAGGGTGCGTGCTCTGTTCATTGTGTTGTTCCATAGATTGTACAATAAGAATTTTCATTGAAAAGAATATTTTTCTGTGAAAAGGTAGCGGTTTCATATCCCCATTCAGGGATTAGTGGAAAGAAGGCTTCCATAACCATCCCAAAATTTAAAAGGTCCCTTAGTCTATATGAGATTTCAAAGCGTATTAATGAGAGCAAATGATGCAACTTTAAAGTGATTATGAGGAGCAACATAAGCCTCATAAATGAGATTGTCATCTTTGGAGGGGAGTTGCTTGTGGGGCTGTTGCTTCCGTAGTAATCATTTTGTCTAGATCTGTAAAATGACCCTAGGACGGCAAGATCATTGACATAATTAGGACTTATAGAAGTGTGTTTATTTTTTATACACCATTTACTGATCCATTCTCTTTGCTGATCAGCTGAAATAGCACAAATGATCCATAAATCGGTTTTTGGTAATTTTTTGATATCTTTTTTTATAGTCATCAACATTTGTAATCCCCCCCTTTCTTTCTGACTGTTTCTCCGTATCACTTTACGTCTAAAAAAGTTTTTTTCAGAATTCATCTTTACTTTATTTATTAAAAAGATTGTCTCGCAAGGTGCTTTTTAATCACGTCATTACGATTAAGAATTAAATTTCTGATATAAGAGGAAGGGTGCATGATACATTGTGACTAAATACATAAATCCCTCCGTATCCTGAAATGACGATTTCCTTTTGCAAAACAGTATCTTGAATGGAAGCTCGATAACCATTACTTTGATCATGAAATGATAACCTAAAAGAGTGCTTATGATTGCTTGAAGATATTCTTTAGATATTACAGAAAGAACAAGAAAATAGTTTAAAAAAATCAAACTTGGGATGAAAGCTTTCATCTTATGATGGATGATGGTGAATTTTAAACTTCATCTACTGTTTTTTTGAGCTACTGTGCTGTAAGAAAGATCAAACTCCCCCAATTCATGTCTCTAATTTAGATCATTGATCATAAAACATTATATACTGTCTTTTCAAATTATAACTTTGCTCATTGCTTGTCTTCACTGATTAAATCAACATTTCTCTAAAAATGCCGCTTGAGAAAAATGCATCCTATCAGTTTAATATTCTATGATCTTTTAATTAATTTAAAGAAGATAACATAAAATATACGATAAAAAATGAATAAATTTCAATTTTTATAAAAAAAAACAAACTTTTTACTGTTGCTGATAAAAAACAAAGCTATATTAAAAGTAGCCTTTATATCCTTCAATACTATTGATTTTTGGTTGTTACCGGATGAAGGCTCCTTTGTTTTGGAAAGAGCGGAGCAGAATTTAAGAGCAGAATGGGCGCGTGCATGGAGGCTTGGGCGTGATTTGTCTTTAAGTTGGATACTAAGCCGCTTGATGGTTGAGGGCGTTCACCATGTGAACATAACGCAACCTTGTGAGGATATTTTGGTCGCACCGGATGAAGCCGTCGCACTAGGGGATATTGTCTTGTCTGAACGGGGGCGTGCTTATTGATTTCCTCGTTGTTATTGCTGCTTAATTTCAGCCATTATTTTCTGAAAAAGAAGCTTTGTAGGGAGAAGATCATACATGGAGCAGAGTGTAAAACGAAGAAATGCATATAACTGATCCAGTAATGTTGACAATAATCGCTCAATATGTTCCTCTGGTTTTTCAAACAAATGGCTAGATTGGCTTTTATTCTCTGAGATAAGTGTTACTCTCGATGAGATAGAATGCGGATGAGCGAATTATTAGTTAAGGGATTAGAGTAATGGGGGGGAAAAATAATCGTCAAGATTTGAGTTATTTCAAAGTCGCTGTATTCGGTATGATTATTATGATTTTGGGGATGGGGATCGGGCGATTTTTCTATACGCCGGTATTTCCAGTTATGTTGGATGAAGGATTGTTTACCTTTAAGCAACTTTCTTATATAGCTAGCGCTAATTATGGCGGTTATTTAATTGGGAGTATGTTTTTTTCGTTTTGCAGAGTTGGGAATATATCCCGTGCTCCCTACATGCTATTTGGTGCAGCTATAGTGACGAGTGCACTTATTTTTGCCATGGCGTTGACACCAAACTTTTACTTGGTCTTCTTTATCCGCTTTGCTGCCGGTATCGCGAGTGCGGCAATGATGATTTTTGGTTCTATGACGGTTATGCAGCATAGTCACAAGGTGTGGGTTATTGCTTCGCTCTATGCGGGTGTGGGAGTTGGTATTCTACTGGGTAATGAGTATGTTATTATTGGTTTGAGTAAATCACTGAACGCGCAAAGTATTTGGTTTGGAGCTGGTTTAATATCTGTTATATTGTTGCTCGTGTTATTTATTTTATTTCCACGTCGTGTTGATGCATCTCAATTTGCTATTAACGAGTCATTGGCACACGAAAATATCGTTTGGTGGGAACTCGCTCTGATTTATGGGCTCGCTGGGTTTGGTTATATTATTGTCGCGACATATCTTCCTCTGATGGCGAAAACATTTAATTTCCCACTACTCGCTAACCACTTATGGTCGTTTGTCGGAATAGCCATTGTTCCTAGTTGTTTCATTTGGTTATGGGGAGCCCATCGGTGGGGGGTATTACGTTGTTTGATGCTCAATTTGCTTATCCAAGGAGGATGCGTATTACTGACATTATTCAGCCAGTCTCTTGTACTGATCGTTCTCAGTTGTATAGGGTTTGGATTTACTTTTATGGGGACGACTTCTTTAGTTATGCCGTTAGCTAAGCGTTTATATGCGCCGTATGGCATAAATCTGCTAGGCTTGGCTACCTTAACTTACGGTTTTGGCCAAATATTAGGACCTCTCTTGACGAGTTTTTTACAGTTTGGTTCACATGCCATTGCGCTTTCCGTTATCTGTGGTGCTGTAGCGCTTTTTGCTGCTGCTGGAATCTGTCAATATTGTCTTTGTAAAAAGGTCGTTGGCGTTTCATAAACCCGCAATCTTCACTAAAAAGTCGAGAGAATTTATTCCATTCTTTTTGAAACATTTTGTGAAAGTCAAATTATTCTAATAGGGGAGATTACAGAATGCTTCACTCTACAGTCGCTATTTTGGGCGTTGGTCCTCGTGGGATCAGTATTCTCGAACGCTTGCTCACACTTTATTCCCATTATCCATTTTCTGGGAACATTGATATTTTATTGATTGATCCCAATGAGATGGGAACCGGTACCCATAGTGTGCATCAACCGGATCATTTATTGGTTAACACTGTCGCTTGCCAGATTACTTTATTTGGTGATGATACAGTTAAGGGTGTCGGGCCTATTCGGAAGGGACCGAATTTCTATCAATGGGCTATTCAACAAGGTTATCGTAATATTAAGGGTGTTTTTTCTCGTACAGAGCATGATGTTGGGAGAGAAATCAAAGAAAATGATTATTTATCACGTCGTTTGTTAGGGGAATACCTGTCTTGGGCTTACCAAGAGCTCACGCAAGATTTACCTTCCGGTATTCGTATTAAGGAGATCCGACAAAAGGTTATTAATCTCCATATCCACCAAGATAATAAAACGGATGTTCTTTTGGAAGATGGCTGTCGTTATAGTGTAGATTTTGTTTATATGACCACGGGTCATGGTAAGAATATATATTCATCGCATGATGAAAGCCTGCAACAGTTTGTCGCTGCTCACCAAATGAAAAATGCGCTTTTGAACTATTATTCGAATCCTTATCCAATTGAAAAGTTGGACTCTATACAATCTCAGTCTCGTGTGCTGCTGCAGGGAATTGGATTAACTAGCTATGATGTCTTGTCGCAATTGACTTACGGTCGCGGTGGGACTTTTACTGAAAATGCTGGACAATTGCGCTACATGCCAAGCGGCACAGAACCGAAGATAGCTTTATTCTCCCGTCAAACATTGCCTTTTAGTAGTCGCGGGATTAATCAAAAGGGTGGTAGTGGGCAATACATACCATCATTCCTTACTCTCGATGCAATACATCATCTGCGTAAGCAATCCAGCATTGCTAACGGTTCTCCGAAGCTGGATTTCGAAACGCAGCTTTTACCTCTGTTGCTTAAAGAAATGTGTTATGTCTATCGAAGTACGCAGCTGGGGCACTGGCTAGACCCTGAAACCTATGTTGTTACTTCCAAAGACGAGCAGTGTATTCAAGCGTTGCTGTATCCTCATCGAAATAAAATATTCGCCTCTCTGAATGATTATACAAGATTCTTCATGGAGCATTTGAAGGACGATCTTCATTCTTCCGCTGAAGGTAATGTTGATGGCCCAGTGAAAGCTGCTACAGATGTGCTACGAGATGTCCGTGATATCTTACGTTCAGCAATTGATTTTTGCGGGTTAACGTCTTCATCTCACAAGTACTTTATTGAATATTTTAATCCAAACTTCAACCGTATTTCTGTCGGTCCACCAATGCAGCGAAACCAAGAGTTGAAGGCTCTGATGGAGGCTGGTATCGTGACTTTGGCTGGTGGACCTTCACCTAAACTTGTTCTCAATGCTAGTACCAGCCGTTTCGAAATTCAGTCTGTTTTCCAAGATGAAAACAGTTCAGTTGATGGAGATGTGCTGATCAAGGCCAAGATTGATAGTTTTTCTCCGTTGCGTGATGAGTCCCCTTTTATCCAGAATTTGGCTGGTCAGGGCATCATTCGACCATTTATCAACCAAGGATATCATCCTGGTGGTATTGATATTGACCGTCGGCAGCATCCTATAGACACTAAAGGGCAAATACAAAATACATTATGGGTGGTCGGTAATCCAGTAGAGGGGCCCAATTTTTATACATATATTTTGCCTAGGCCTTTAGTTAATTCTCGTGCACTGCGGGATGCAGGGCGCTGTGTCACTGACATGTACGAGCAGCTTCTTAATCGCTACTCAGTCAAAGATTCAACAATTAATGTACATTGATGATGTAAAAAGCTTCCTGATACGCATGTCCTCCGTATCCGTTATAATGGCGATGCTGATGCTATTCATTTTTCTTATGTCTATCTCAATAAGAACTTGGTTTCTTATTCCATTGGCTGGAGTGACTGTTTTCGGTTATTTGCTTTTGACGATACCATACTGGTGGTTGAAGGGGAATGCACGCAGTGGTGTGTTCATCCTGTTGGCTTGTGCTTTAGTGCTGATATGGCGTTGGCACTTGCCTGATGTTCATACTGTGCTTGTGCGTTTTACTGATGTCTTTTGGCTATTACTCGCAATGGGATTGTTGCGCCATGTGATGAATACATGGCGTATTTCAGAATTTCTCTCTGAACGGTTGATGCGCTATGGAAAGGGTTCGCTTACCCTGTCCATCGCGATACTGACTGCGTTTTTAGCTTGGCCGATGAGTTTGGGGGTTATCCCCCTAATGATTGATGCCTTGAAAAAAAGTGTTTTTCCCTCTCGCCATTTGGCCGCTATTGTGATGCGAATGATGAGCATCACGATGGTACTAATGCCGACCAGCATCGGTGCAGCAACAGTTTTCGCTGCTATGCCTAGAACACCAATATTCACATCCGCTGCTTTGGGGATACCACTTTTTCTATTCAGTCTGTTGTTGTTGTGCCTTTCTCCTGTTGTACCGCTAGCTAACCCGATTATTTGCGATGAGAGAAGAGCGAATAAAGAAGGAGAGAGAGTAAGAATTTGGATTTTTTTGATATTTTTCTGGCTAATATTTATCGTTGCGTTGACAGTTATTAGGTTGAATGCACTAGAAAGCATTGCATTGACGGCGAGCATTCTATACCTCATTGAGCGTGGGAGTTCACGCAGTATTGATTTTTTGACTCCTTTGGTGGCAGTGATACGCAGTATATCCAGTGAAATTATGTTGTTGCTAGGTTGTAGTCTGCTAATATCTACTTGTGATTTGCTTATTCCTTTGTTGCCGGTGACGTTTAGTCACTCATTGGCATCACTCTCTGTTTGGCAGCGTTATGCCTGTATTCTCTTTGTATTGCCAATTTTCAGTGTAGTAGGAATTCACCCTATGGTGCTATTTAGTTTGGCATTTCCCTTACTAGGGTCATCGATGGCTTATGGGGTTACGGATTATTTGGTTTGGATTTGCTTCTTTATTGCAGCTCAACTCCTTTCTCCTGTATCAATAAATGCTATTTTTGCTTCCAGTAGCCTGCATATTTCACCGGTGGATACGAGCTTTAAAATGCATAGTTATTATGTATTAATATTTAATCTTTTTGCGTTCATTTATTTGAGCTTTTTTATTCAATATTTGTAAATTGTGGAGATCTTATGCCTTACATAAATATTAAAATTACTAATGAAGGGGTTACCTCTGAACAGAAACGGCAACTAATAGAAGGGGCAACTCAATTATTAGTTAATATTCTGAATAAAAATCCGAAAACGACTGTTGTCGTGATTGATGAAGTGGAGACAGACAATTGGGGTATTGGTGGTGTCCCCATTACAGAATTAAGAAAAGCTCAAAATAAAGAATAACTCTGTGTATTTGACAATAATTTAAGGTCAATAGGGTTAATCAATGTAAAAAATCCCGTCCTTTAGCAACATTTGATTAGACCGCCATTGGGGCGGTTGTTACAGCCCCTGATGCTGACAACCAAGTTTTTCCCCTCGACGAGCCCGTGTTGGTCTTCACCCATGAGACAGAGAAAATCCAAAAGCTTGGGGCAAGAGGCACGGCTCTTGATGTGATTAAAGCCGTGTGCGCGCAGGGGATTGAGGCACAAATTATTCTTGTGCGGGTGGAAGAAAAGTCAACCATTGCTGAGACACAAACCGAAATGGTGGGATCCAATACTCACTTGACCGGTGTGCATGCCTTAGCGCATGCGCGGGGGCATTTGGGGGTAGAACCTGGAATTCTCTTAGCACCGGCTTATAGTGCAGGGCGGATTGACAATGGCAAAAACCCCGTGGCAGATGCACTGGAACAAGTGGCAGAAAAGTTGCAAGCCATTGCCGTGTTTGATACGGGGGGTAAAAATGCGGAAGAAAGCCTTGCCTATCGTGCAGATTTTTCCTCACGCTTTTGTTATTTGATTGACCCCTTTGTACGGGTGGCAAATCGTGAGGGGGGTGTTAGTGTTAAACCCGCAAGTCCTTTTGCAGCAGCCATGTTTATCAAACGTGACAAGCAAAGGGGCGGTGTTTTTTGGTCTCCTTCTAACCAAGATGTGCATGGCATTTTAGGGACAGCACGCCCCATTAGCTATTTTGATGGCGAAATTGATCATGAGGCAAATCGCCTTAACCAAGCCGATATTGCAACCTTTATTCCAGCACGACTTAGTCAAAATGGGCAGGGAGAAGTAGCTTCCAATGGGCGCATTTTATGGGGAAATCATACCACCTCCAGTGATCCACTTTGGCGCTTTGTCAATGTGGTGCGCACCCGTGCAGCCTTGGAAAAAACGATCATTAACAATTTCCGCCCTTGGGCCAATGATGAAAACCTTACTGGTCAACATGTCATTGCCATTACCCGCAGCCTTACACAGTTTCTTGATGATATGATTGCGCGTGGTGCGCTTTTGGGTGGCCGTGTTTGGTTTGACCGCGATTTAAATTCCAACAGCACTTTACAATTGGGAAAATTGCGGGTGGAATTTGATGCAGAAGAAGTGCCACCTTTAGAAGATTTGAGTTTCGGCAGCCGGCGCAATAGCGCTTATTTTGACCGTTTGGCGCAAGATATCCAAAAGAAAATGACTTATCAATTTGGCGATACGCTTGAAACTTATCGCAAAGCAGCAAGGAGTTAAAGCATGACTTTACGCATTGTACGCGGTTTTACCTTGATTGTTGATGATGATGTGAATCTTCACCTTGATCTTGAAACATTGAAACTGCCCACGTTGGAAGAAATTACAGAAACCTATCAACCGGGCGGCTCTGATATGCAAATTGATGTGAGCGGTCTTGGTGTCAAAGCCCTTGGCTTGCAAATGAAAATCCGCAGCCATACCCCCGAAATTATCGGCATCTTTGGTGGTCCTCCTGGTCTTCGTCATAAATTCACTGGCAAAAAACATGTGATCTCTGAAGAAGATGGGCGTGAGCATGAACATTCCATTGATGTGACAGGGCGCTTGGTCAAAGTCGATAGCGAAGGCTTAACGGCTGGAAAAGCAACAGGCTATGATTGCGAGATCAAAAATATTTGGGATTATACGGAATTTTGGGATGGTTCTGTTTTGCACCGCTTTTCTTTTAAACGGGGCGGCTGGCTTGTCCGCAACGGGCAAGAGATCGGTTCTCGCCGCCGCTCTATTCTCAATTTATAGGAATTGATCATGACAAGTTTACAAACCAGCATTGACGTGGAATTGCAGGTTCCGCTTCCTTATCAAGATAAAGGTGGCAAAGAATCTCTCTGCAAGAAACTGACCTTTTATCGCCCCACTTTTAAGCATGCCAAGCAATTAGCGGTGCTCATTGGACCACAATTGACAGAGCTGCTGCTTCCTGAGTTTGGAGAGCAAAAAACAACTTTGAGCAATGATGTGCTTATCACGAAGCTTTCTCAAGTTTTGTTCACAAGTGAGGCAACAGAAGGCATCACAGCACTTTTGGCTGATATGTCACGTGAATCTATTGAATTGATTGATCGAGTTGATGTGATGGATATTGTCGCAATATTGAAGGCTTTTTTTGCTTTTTTTACGCAACGCCAATCCTCTCTGCCAGACAATTTGGGGCAGAACTAGCCCTTTATTATCACTGGGCGCCTTCAGAGATTAACCAGATGGATTGGCTGGATGTGATTGCCTATCGAGAAGAACTCGCACGCCTGAAACAACAAGAATATGAAAGTCATCAGTTAGGATAAAGAATCGTCATGGATGTTTCCCTTGTTGTGCGTTTTGTCAATCATCTGCAAGAGGGGATAGCTTCTGCCAAGCGTGATCTTGCAGCCTTTAGTTCAGATGTTGCGCATTTCCAAAACAAGACAAGGCAGCATTTTAAAGGGTGGTTTGACCCTGAGCATCTTGAGGATGCGACAAAGAATGCGGAAAATGCTTTTAACCATGCGCGGGGGCGCATGGTGGGTGCCATTGCGCAAACAGCAACCTTAATTGCACCCCTCTATAAAGCCATGCAATTTGATCAATCGATGAAGGGATTAGAAAAGGTTCTCGATGCCCCCCTTGATCGCTTAAAGGAATTGCGCCGTTTTGCGCTTGAAACCTCCACCAAGATTCCGTTAGCGGCGCGTGAAGTCTTAGAATTGATGACCAGTGCCAGCCAAGCAGGGATTGGCGAACAAGATCTAGAAGCTTTTAGCATTTATGCCGCTAAAGCAGCTGTAGCTTTTGATATGACGGGAGATCAGATTGGGGAGCGCTTTGCCAAGTTGCGCAATGTCTTTAAGCTTAATCAGGCAGGCATTGAAGATCTAGGCGATGCTATCAATCATCTCTCTAACCACATGGCGGCCAAGGCAAGTGAAGTTTCTGATTTTACCAATCGTGCCACCGGTGCGGCAACCATGTTTAAGCTCACCGCGCGCGAAACTGCGGCATTTGGTACGGCGATGATTTCTGCTGGGATTGTTCCAGAGAGTGCCGCGCGTGGTTTTAATGCCATGAGTGCGCGCATTCAAGCAGGAGGCAAGCATATTGAAGATGCTTTTGCCAATATCGGGCTTTCTCGCGAAAAATTCATGCAAGATCTGGACAAAGATGCCACCGGCACCTTGGTACGCTTTTTTAATGTGTTGGGTAAATCCGAACAGGGCATGCGCTCGCTGATTGCCATTGCTGGGCGCGATTTTACTGGTGATTTTGCCAAATTGGTGGGCAATCCCGAATTGTTAGGGCAAGCTTTAGAGTATGTGAAAGATCCACAAGTCTTTAAAGGTTCTGTAGAACAAGAAGCAGACAAACAAGCAACCGGTGCCATGCGGCAATTTGAACTCTTGCAAAACCGTATTGTGGCTCTGGGCATCACCATTGGTGAAGTGCTTCTGCCCCCCCTCAACAGTTTGATGGAAAGTGTTGGCAATTTTACCAATGGGCTTATGGCGTGGGCGAATGCGCACCCAACTTTAACAAGCGCTATTATCAAAACCATTGCCGCTCTGATGGCTTTTAATATTGCTCTGCGCGTGTTGCGCTTTACCATGGCTGGCACACGTCTTGGGCTTCTTCAATTGATGGGCTCTTTTATTAAGCTTAGAGTACTCAGTCGTGGTGTTGCTGCAAGCTGGCGGGGCTTAGCAGCCGCAGGGCGCTCGCTGGGCTTGCTAACCGCGGGTCTTGGGGCAAGTTCACTCCGACTCTTACGCCCCATGACCTTGTTGGTCGGGGCTTTACGGGGGATTGCTGTCTCAGGAAGTGCATTTGCTGCCTCTTTTGGCTCTGTTGGGACAGTGATCGAAGTGGTTGGGGCGGGTATTTCCTCTGTTGTGGGGGGTATTTTTACCCCAATAGGGGCTGTGGTTGCTGCTGTTGTGGCGGTCATACTGGCTGCTGGTTTTGCTTTGTGGAAATATTGGGATCGTTTTTCTTCTTTTATGAAGGGCTTTGCACGGGGGGTATCTCGGGCTTTTGGGCAAGCCTTTGAAGCCGTCATGCGCTTTTTTGGTGCTGAACCCACCACCATCACCAAATGGAAAAATATCATTGCTGCTGCTTTTGATTTCTCTCAAACTTGGC
>NZ_JBHIRU010000018.1:0-23299 GCF_042197425.1 Bartonella sp. AA126HLJHH | reverse complement strand
GGAAATGCTTGTGTGAGTGGCTCTTGTGAGATTTATGGCTCTGTTTATGGCAATGCTAAAATCTCATATTGTGCAACGATCTGGGGGCGTGCTTATGGCAATGCAAAAATCAATAAAAAAAGCAAAGTAAGGTTGGTTCCAAAAAATTGTGAGGTGTATGAAAGGGATAATGTTGTCAATATAACTGATAAAACAGAATAAAGAACGGCGTGGGGGGCGTGCTTTCTTTATGGTGTATAAACGCATATAAAATGCATTGCTATAAACATATCATAAAAGAGAGAGTAACATAAAAAAAGCCGTGTCAAATGATATGACGCGGCTTTCAAATAGCGTTTCTTATTGATTAAAATGAATCATCCACAATGGAGTAATGAATGCATATATACAAAACGTATCATATTGCAAGCGCTCTATGAGAGATATGAAAACTTATCAAAAGAAACGTAAATGGTGCGTATGATCTTTAATCACTCATTTGAATAAGAGAGCCTATAAACGCTCGGTAGCTTTAACAATCCAATCAAAAGAACATGCATATTAAGTGAATATCTTATAACAAAACGTTTTTTACATTTACGAGCATTGGTTTTTACAAAGCAGCTTTTCATAAGATAAATAAACAAACGCTTTTATAAAGTGTAAGGTTTTTAAGATTTTGCTCTGCTGTGAAATCTAGATCTTCGTTTTTCATAAATGAAACGTTCTTAAGAGCAAATGATAACTAAGTTATAACTGTAATAAAAAAGTTTTAACGTTTCTTATGAAGATCTCATTTTATGTTTCAAACGTTTAAACGTGCATTTAAAGAGGTTTTCATAAGCGTATTTGTACTTTTCATAAAACCTAATTTCTTTAAATATTAGCCGGTCCATTTTTGGAGACATTATCTTAGAATAAAGCATTCTTTAAACATTACAGCTTTTGACTCAAAATTGAGTAAAAATCCATGTGAGATTACAATGGTTTTGAAGTTTTCTTGCTTGCGTTATATCATTAAAAAGCTTTCTCTTTCATAAAACATAACATTGTGATTTTCATTCTAGAGTCATGATATTATATTTATGCTGATTACCTATCATTTTCTAAACTTTTAGAAAGCGCTTTAAAAGTGATCTTGTATTTAAATCCTTTTATGCAATCTTTATAAATTAAACCTATAAGCTTATGACAGTTTCAAACGATTATTCGATTGAAGGTTTCGCTCAAAAAAGAGCAAAACTCATACCATTCTTTAAACGTATAATCGATAATTCCAAACGACTAAATTTTTAAACAATGTGATTTGTGCTGTGATAAAAACGTGTCATAAAATTTATAAACTGTTATAAATGATATCTGCTTTTCATTTCATTTGAATGCACACATGCGTTATAATATTTGTATCATGACTTGCTTTTTATGGTCTATTCATACATGGCAATCTTATATAAAAAAGGGTCAAATGGATCATGCATAAAAGTGTGGATTCTTAAGTGGATTCATATAAAATAATTGCATATAACACACTGAATTTATTATATTTTTATGGAATAAGCGTTTCCGGGGTCTGGAAGTGCTGAAACCGAGTCAGCCCCTTGCTTTTAGTGCTGAAAGCACTTGGACATAACAAGAGCCCCCGGAAATTCCGGGATATCCGCAAAAGCGGGCTAATCTTTATGCTCGGTTTCGGGCTTCCAGGCCCTATTGATCGTCGCGTATACGACCAAAAACACAAGCCTTCTTCATAAGGCAATTACTTTCAATCGTCAATTGAAATTACAACAGTGTTTCTTGTTTGTTTTTTCAAGTTTTCATGTAATCAATACGTATATTATACATAAAAATATTGCTTGAGATACTTTAGATAATTTTAAAAATTGTAAAGCGAAATTAAAGGGTGATGGTAAGGTAATGGGGTGATTTTCTCCTTTACGATTTTATGTTTTTTCCCCCAAATTAGGTTGCTTCTCCGTTTCAAAGATTACGCAAACAGATAAATACTCTTGTCCCGATATGGTATACATAAGATGATATAACTTGTCGTTTTTATTCATCTTAAATCGAGGTATCTCAAATATGTTGTTCGTAAATAGTATAAATTAAAGTCCATGAAATATAACAATCTTTATGTTTAATATAATAAATTTCATTTACCTGAGTTGGTTCAAAATGTTATTATAATTCTTGCTTTTAAGAAGTTCATAAGAGCCATTTTTATTCAGATGCTTGTGTGGTGCAAGCGAATGGTTTTGATTGCTTCAGTATGAACAGGCTGGAATGAGAGAATCTGATGATATTTTTGGCTTTTGTTACAAGGTGTAAAGCGATATAAATATCTTTATTGTAAAATTCTTTTTTCAGAAATCGTAAATATTGAGATATCATATTGATAGAGACTTGATAACAGTGGGCTTGTAGAGGAAAATTGCATGAGGGTTTTTTATTTTTTATGCGTTATTTCTTCATTGTTTTGCAAAGGGCGCGCTTCTGAGGCAAGCATAATGGGAACGCCATCACGAATAGGGTAGGCAAGTTTGGCTTTGAGAGAAATGAGCTCTTGTGTTTTTCGGTTGAAAGAGAGAGTACCTTTCGTCATTGGGCAGACGAGCAATTCGAGCATTTTTGGATCTGTGGTCATTTTTTTCATGTTTGGACATTCATTAGTTTAAGCGGTAATCTGTTCCTGTTTGTTTCATGAGCGAGCGTTCTGTTAATGCAAGAAGAGTTTGGGCACGGCTTTCAATATCTGGAGCTTCAAGGAGAGCTTGTTTTTCTGCTGGTGTAAAGGGGATAAGAGCTGAAAAAGCATTAACCAATATAGGTGTAGGGGCTTCTATGATGCTGCTCCAATTATATTCCATTTCATGTATGGTTAGATATTTTTCTACAACGTCGAGTAAGTTCTCTCGGTTAATGCTTTCTTCAATATCAAATTCTTGCAAGTCTTTTATGTTTGATTGGATGAGAGCTGTTCGATAGGATTTTGTGTTTTTCAATTCTTGTTCTAAAGTGAAGCGGCAAACACCTTGTAAGATAATGAACAGTTGTCCGTTTCCTGTTTCACTGTAGTTTGTAATACGCCCTATACAGCCTGTTTTATAAAGTTGTGTAGAGAAGCGATCTGTATCCGATGAAAGTGGTTGAATAATGCCCAATAGACGATCAGTTACCATAACATTTTCAATCATTTCAAGTGATTCTGGTTCAAAAATATTGAGTGATAAAAAACCACCGGGTAGTAAGAGTGCACCTTCTAAAGGAAAAAGAGCAATTTGCTTTGGAAGATCATTTTCGCAATTGTAAGAGATATTACCAGCTTTCATGAGTATTTTGTCACCTTTGTTCGGTAGTTTTAGTCTGTAAATAGTCGCTATTTATGACACTATTGAGAAAGCAGAAAACCTACTTCTTGTGCATTAAAATCATACTTATAAAATATTTGAAGTCCTTATTCTCAAAAAGAATATGAAACCCTATTTTTAAGGTTGAACTGCGCGCGAAAGAGTATTGCTTTGCGATCTTTTTAGTGTGTGACGTTTTGCATGATTTTCAAGAGGTGTTTTTGTTTATAGCTTTTGATTTTTGTCTTAAATTTCCTAAAATGTGTTGCTTGCAATTTTTGTAAGGTTCAAAAGGACACTATTATAAATCTTTTGAAGGAGCTTATGCAAGTTTTAAAATGAGAACATTTTCATCACTTTACTAATGACAGTGTGATGAAGATAGGCTATAGGTTTAAATATGCTGGAAAGAGCGTTATCGTTTCTTTCATTCTTTTGCGGGAGAGTGCAAATTGCAAATTTTCGCATTGCCGCCGAAGGGGAAATAGCCCATAATCTCTCAGGCTTTAAGGACCGTAAAAGGAAGAAGGCAGATCTGGAAAGTCGGGAGAACCCGCGCCGAAGGTGTAAGCGAAAAATCTTTTCGCGAGTCTCTCAGGTTGATGACAGAGGGGGCAGAGACGACCATATTCTATGGGCGTTAGCGCAGCTTTGGAGTTATTATGGGCACAGCACAAGAAACATCTTTTTTAAAAACACTTCCTTTATATGATTTGCATGAAAAAGCAGGAGCAAAATTTGGTGCTTTTGCGGGTTGGAACATGCCTTTAACTTATCCTCTTGGCGTTTTAAAAGAGCATCTTCATACGCGTGCACATGCAGGACTTTTTGATATTTCTCATATGAAATTGATTGCGGTTGAAGGGGCACAAGCTGTGGAATTTTTGTCCTATGCTTTTCCCATTGATGCAGCAGCTTTAAAGATTGGGCATTCACGGTATAATTATTTGCTTAATGAGCAGGCTGGTATTCTTGATGATCTTATTATTACCCGTTTGGAAGAGGGTCGTTTTATGTTGGTCGCCAATGCTGGGAATGCACAGGCTGATTTTTTAGAATTGGAAAAGCGTGCGGTTGATTTTGAATGTCAAGTGATTGCCCTTGAAAGGGTATTGCTTGCGCTTCAAGGTCCTGAAGCGGCAGCTGTTCTTGCTGATGCCGATTTACCAGGGAATGAATTGTTCTTTATGCAAGGATTCGAACCACAACAGGATTGGTTTATAACGCGTTCTGGTTATACGGGAGAGGATGGTTTTGAAATTGCTTTGCCTATAGGGCATGCGCATATGTTGGCTGAAAAATTGCTGAGTGATTCTCGTGTTGAGTGGATTGGGCTTGCCGCACGCGATAGCTTGCGGTTGGAAGCGGGGCTGTGTTTGCATGGAAATGATATTACCCCTGATACGACACCTATTGATGCGGCTCTAATATGGGCTGTTCCTAAAAGTGTTCGAGAAAAAGCACAATTTTATGGTGCGAAGGCTTTTCTTGAAGCACTGCAAAAAGGACCGGCTCGTTGTCGTGTTGGATTAAAACCGCAAACGCGTCAACCTATTCGTGCCGGTGCGGTGCTTCTTGATGATCAAGGTAATGAGATTGGCATTGTAACATCAGGTGGTTTTGGTCCTTCTTTTGATGGTCCTGTCGCGATGGGTTACGTTCCTGTTGATTTTAAAGTTGAAGGGACACAAGTCTTTACAGAACTGCGAGGCAAAAAGATTGTATTATCAGTTCATTCTCTTCCCTTTGTTGAACAACGTTATTTTAAAGGATGATTTTTTATGTCTAAAACTTATTTTACACATGACCATGAATGGCTTAGCGTTGAAGGGCAGGTGGTGACTGTTGGGGTTACGCATTATGCGCAAGAGCAATTAGGGGATTTGGTTTTTGTTGATTTACCACAAAGTGGAACAAAACTTTCCAAAGGAGAGGCGGCGGCTGTTGTGGAATCAGTGAAGGCGGCTTCAGATGTTTATGCTCCTCTTGATGGTGAAGTGGTCGAAATAAATGAAGCCTTGGCTGATAATCCTGAACTGGTAAACCAGAAACCCGAAACAGAAGGCTGGTTATGGAAAATGACATTGCAGGATGAGACACAACTGGAGGGGTTGTTAGATAAAGATGCTTATAAGGCTTTGATTGGATGAGTACCATGATCGAGCGTTCTTTTTCTTCTCGACATATTGGGCTGCGTCCTGATGAAACACAAAAAATGCTTGATGTTTTAGAGCTTGATTGTGTTGAGACACTTATTTCTCAAGCTGTTCCACACTCTATCCATTTGGGACGTTCACTGAATCTTCCAGAGGCTGCTAGTGAAGGACAAGCCTTGGAAGAACTCTCCAAGATGATGGAGCGTAACCATGTGCACAAAAGTTTTATTGGGCAAGGATATCATGGAACTTATGTGCCTCCGGTTATTTTACGAAATCTGTTTGAAAATCCTGCTTGGTATACTGCTTATACGCCTTATCAAGCAGAAATTAGCCAAGGTCGTTTAGAGCTTTTATTTTATTTTCAGACATTGGTTAGTGAACTAACAGGTTTGCCTGTTTCTGCTGCTTCCCTTCTTGATGAAGCAACTGCTTTAGCTGAAGCCAATGCCCTTGCTGTTCGCTTTTTCCGTGAGAAAAAAACAAAAATTTCTCTTCAGAGTCTTTTACATCCTCAGACTTTGAGTGTTGCGCAAACGCGTGCTGAAACACAAGGGATTCAGATTAGCCAAAATGGCGAAATTGATCCTGATACAGCGGCAATTGTTTTGTCTTGGCCAGATACAAAAGGCTCTTTTCATGATTACAGTGAGATCATAAAAGAGGCAAAGGAAAAGGGAGCTTTAGTTATCGTTGTAGCTGATCCTTTAGCGCTTACTCTTCAGGAGCCACCTTCTCAATGGGGGGCAGATATCGTTGTTGGCACTATGCAGCGTTATGGCGTTCCGATGGGATTTGGTGGTCCACATGCTGGTTACCTTGCCGTGAGTGATGCGTTAACGCGTCTTATTCCAGGGCGTATTGTTGGTCAATCCGTGGATACCAAAGGACGCGTTGGTTTTCGTTTAGCTTTGCAAACACGTGAACAACATATTCGGCGCGATAAAGCGACGTCAAATATTTGTACAGCGCAGGCTTTGTTGGCTAATATGGCAACCGCTTATGCTGTTTGGCATGGGCCAAAAGGCTTACAAGAAATTGCGCAGCGAATTCATCATTTAACATGTCGTTTTGTTGCTGGTTTAGAAGCCGCAGGGGTTCATGTTGAAGGGAAAAGCTTTTTTGATTGTGTGAGTATTTCTGTTAAGGGAAAAGCACGAGAAATTGCGCATCAAGCCAAAATAGGTGGGCGCCTTATTCGTGTTCTCGATGATGACACTATTGCAATCAATTTTGATGAATTATCAACAGAAGAAGATGCTGGTGCTTTAGCGCAGCTTTTTGGGGCAAAATTAGGCGATCAGGTTTCTCCACGACTCTTTGGAAAAAAACGGGATGCTGCTTTTCTTTCTCAGCCTTTTTTTCATGCGGTTCATTCAGAGACAGATATGATGCGCTTTTTGCGTCGTTTAGCGGATAAGGATTTGGCGCTGGATCGCGCTATGATCCCTCTTGGTTCTTGTACAATGAAGCTTAATGCAGCTGCTGAATTGATGCCTGTAAGTTGGGCTAGCATGGCCAATATACATCCCTTTGTTTCACTAGAGGATGCAGCGGGTTATTTGGAGATGATCAACCAGTTAAATGCGTGGTTGTGTGAAATTACAGGATTTGCGCAAGTTTCTTTTCAGCCAAATTCTGGTGCTCAAGGTGAATATGCTGGGCTTTTGGCTATCCGACGATATTACCAATCACGGGGAAAACATCAACGTACAGTTTGTCTTATTCCTGCATCTGCGCATGGTACAAATCCAGCCTCGGCCCATATGGCAGGGATGGAAGTCGTTGTGGTAAAATGTTTAAGCGATGGTGATGTTGATGTAGACGATCTCAAGATGAAAGCGCAATTGCATAAAGATAAATTGGCCGCTCTCATGATTACTTATCCTTCAACCCATGGTGTTTACGAGGAAAGCATTAAGGAAATTTGTTCTATTATTCATGAAAATGGCGGACAAGTTTATTTTGATGGTGCTAATCTCAATGCCCTTGTGGGGCTTGCTCGTCCTGCGGATATTGGCGCTGATGTTTGTCATATGAATCTTCATAAAACATTTGCTATTCCTCATGGTGGTGGTGGTCCTGGTATGGGACCAATTGGAGTTGCTGTGCATCTCAAACCATTCTTACCAGGTCATGAACAGGATGGGACAACACATGCGGTTTCTGCTGCTCCTTATGGAAGTGCGTCTATTCTTGCAATTACATGGATGTATATTCGAATGATGGGGGCTGATGGCTTAAAATATGCAACACAAATAGCCATTTTAAATGCCAATTATATTGCTGCACGTCTTTCAGCTGCTTATTCCATTCTTTATCGGGGCAAGCATGGACGTGTTGCGCACGAATGTATTGTGGATACACGCGTGTTGAAAGAGCAGTATGGGGTGAGTGTTGATGATATTGCAAAACGTCTCATTGATTATGGATTCCATGCGCCCACGATGTCGTTCCCTGTTCCGGGAACTTTAATGATTGAGCCAACGGAATCTGAACCAAAAGCAGAGATTGATCGTTTTTGTGATGCTTTACTCTCTATTGCTGAAGAAGCGAAAAAAGTTGGTAGCGGGGTTTGGCCAAAAGACAATAATCCATTGGTGAATGCCCCTCATACAGTGGCAGATACTTTAGATGATGCTTGGGCACGACCCTATTCGCGACAAGAAGCTGCTTTTCCCAACAGTTCTCTTGATCCAGCCAATAAATATTGGCCTCCTGTATCGCGTATTGATAATGTTGCGGGAGACAGAATGCTCATTTGTTCGTGTCCGCCATTGGGAAATACCTATTAAATAACAAATATGTATTTAATTTGTTTATTTGCATAAACAAAAAAGCCCACACATTTTGTGTGGGTTTGTACTTGTTGATCATGTTACTATGGAATTATTTGTCTATTTTCTAGAATTTTGCATTGTTTTTTATAACATGAGCAAAATCGAAAAAGTCGACAAAAAGCTGTATTTTGTCGGCAATAGGCATGCTCTCCTTTGCTTTCTACCGTATGACATGGTTTTAGTGACTAGTCGGCATCGGTCTAGCTAGCTAATTCATGTAAACGAGAGTGAAAACCTATGAGGATAGGATCCCGTCTGTTGCATGTGTTGTGACATACTCCTTCTCACTAAGGTGACGACGACTGGTTGTAGAAGAATAAAATCAATTTTAGTGTTTTTGATGATAAAGACACGCGAAACTCTGTTGTTGCATCTTTTCGAGTCAAGAATTGTCTAAATATTTCTCTTTAATCTGCTTTTTGTAAATATGACGCAAAAATATGTAAAAACACCTGTTAGAATGAGAAAACGCAAAGTCAAATGTATTATGGGTGTTTTTTACAAGGTATCTTATAAAAAGCCGGCACATCTTTCCACTTCATTGCAAGTCAGTTTGTGACTTTACGGCGCTGTTTTCCTAAGAGCCCGTGTTCTTTCGCTGTTACCTGTAAATCAACATCCAAACTTAACGCAGCGACATGTTTTGAGTCAGAGATTGAGAAAAAAAGAGCTTTATGAGTAGTTCCTGCTGTCTGTCTGATGAGGGCGGGGGATTGCGTATTTCTGTTGACGTAACCTTTGAAACTGGAAGACAATCTCATTTTGGAAAATGTAAAGCTATAAAGGTGAAAATCAATCCTCAGTTTGTCATCTCCTCTTCATTCAGCTTTGCGGCTTTCAAAAGCATTTAAAGCAATATTTTTTTAATAATGGGGATTACATATTGCTCCATACTTTTATTTATTGTGTTCTTTAGTGGGGGAATGATCCTCATGTAAAACAGAACGCTCCAAAAAGAATATACTTGGGTTGTTAATTCACATGTTTGTTTTAAAGAGATATTTCGCTCCTATCCCATTTCGTGACGGCGCTTGTGAATGGTGTAAGGGTAAATCCATTGATCCCCCAATCTTTACGCTTCATAACGGAGTAAGCCGGCACTATTATACACTTTGCCAGCGCCTAATGTTATAGCTCTTGGCACTATGGTTCATAAGAGGAATTATTCTTTTCTTAAATCATTTTTATCTACACATAGTCCAGCTTGTGGTATGCAAGCGAATGATTTTAATTGGGAAATTAATTTTAAAAACTTTGTAGTAGATTCTTTTTTGTCAATTTATGGGGAAAGGCTAAGTTTTTGTATTTTAGGTGAAAGCTACTTCCATAAAACAGTCCATCAACTTGTCTGTTTTGAGATTTCTGTGAATGTACGGTATCTATGACCATTCTATGTGGTTGATTGTTGTAAAATCTTTTGTAAAAGCCCCTCAATTTTCTAAAATGATGATTTTTATCAATTTATTTTTTTAAAGAGTTTTTATGTGTAAATGTATTTATAGCGGGAGCCAAGAGATGTTAGAATTTCATTGGGAAGGGTATCGGCATCTATAGATACTTTTTCAAGTGTTTGATGGGGACCAATGAGTTCTACCCAGTCACCAGTTTGAGGTTTTTGTTCAAGATCGGTCGTATCTACAATAATGGAATCCATAGAAACTCGCCCAACCATGGGAAGTTTGTGCCCGTTGAAATAAATAGTTCCTTTATTCGAAAGAGTACGGAGCCAGCCGTCTGCGTAGCCTATAGAAATGGTTGCAAGAGTGCTTGGTCTGTTGGTTATAAAGCTTTCTGCATAACCAACAGGTGCTCCTATATCAACAACGCGGCTTTGAATGACTTGGGCTTCAAGTTTTAAAACAGGTTTCAAAGGTGACGGGTGTTTTCCCCGCGGATCAACTCCGTAAAGTGCAATGCCTGGACGAACAAGATCAAAATAAAAATCTGATCCTAGAAAGATACCTCCAGAATTGGCAAAGGAAACTTTGCAAGCAGGCAATTGCGCAAGGATCGTTTTGAAAGAAGTCAATTGGGCATAATTTGATGGGTGGGTATCATCTTCTCCGTTAGAAAGATGACTAAGAATATATTTTATTTCTGCTTTTTCGAAAATTGTAGGGTGTTTGATGAGTTTTTGTAATTCTTTTTGATCTAGTCCTAATCGGTTCATATGGGTATCGATTTGAACCATTGCTGGAAATTTTTTATCTTTTTTTTGACAAATTTTTTGCCAATTTTCAATGGCATTCCAAGAGTTTAGAACAGGAACAATACCAGATTGTGCGACAAACTCTTCTGCTAAGTGTGGAAGTCCATTCAGAATGGCAATTGTGACATTTGATGGTAAAATGCTTTTTAATTGGAGTGCTTCTCTGATTTGGGCGACAAAAAAAGTGCGACAACCAGCTTGATAAAGGGCAGGAGCAATTTTGTGAGCTCCTAATCCATAGGCATTTGCTTTTACAACTGCTGAACATTGTGTTGGAGCTACACGTTTGGCTAAAGTGATATAATTGGCAACAATGGCACTGACATCGATGGTTGCGACAGCTGTATAGAGTGATGTATTTATTTCATCATTAACGGAATTGTTCATTTTAAAAGCTTATCTGTGTTCGTGAAATACGGAGTTTTTTGGTTGTTTTATAGAGGTTGCTTATGAGAGATGAAAGATACTGTTTGCTACGGTCAAAATCATAAGAAGCCTATGCTGCCATTAAAGTCGTTTTTTATGTAAAATGGTACTCTGGATATAAGAGATAGTTTAGTTTTATTTGTGTTGTTATCAACATGGTATCTTCTAATGATTTGTAAAACATAGACTTTTTTACTTATTTTCCCTCGTTTAGGCATATAAAAAATAAACATAGCTTATTGTATTGTATCATTTTGAAGAGTGCAATGTTAGACTGTTATTGCTGGTGTGATTGTTGTGATTAAATATTGCATTGGCTTCTTATTTAGAGAAGGTAAAATGATTAAATTAACCACGTTAAGTCAATGTATTACAAGTTTTCTACCATGAGGGGGAAGATCACTCATCTGTGCAATTTTGGATGTCGTCTCATGCACTTAAAATTATTTTTATTGAATGGAAAACAGTGTGTAAACACTTTTTGATACATTAAAACTGTTGATTTAGAAAACTCGTTGATTTGGATATTATTTGTTTTCAAGATGGATTGGGTATCCAGTATTTACTTTCTAGTCTTTGATTGGTTTTTAGTGAAATCAATTTTATCGTTTATAGAGTGCACTAGACTCATTTATTTAATTTTGACATAAAAGTGTTAACCTTGAGGCTTTTGTGTTGAGAAAATTGTTGGCAGATGGTTGTGCAAGTACTATATCACGTCAAGGATTCGAAATTTAACGTTCAATAAAGATATGGGGAAGAGTATGAATACGTCTGCTACCAATGTTCCGTCAAGCATCAGCAGCGTTGCAAATTTTCCGATTCCTGAGAATGTGTTCGCCCTTACTGTCCAAGAGGTTTGTCACTATACAGATCGGTTATTTAAATTCCGTCTGAATCGTCCGGAAAGTTTTCGTTTTCGTTCGGGTGAGTTTGTTATGATCGGTTTGCCAAATGCAGAAAAGCCGATTTATCGCGCTTATTCGATTGCAAGTCCCTTTTGGGATGAACAGCTTGAGTTTTTTTCGATAAAAGTTCCAGGGGGACCTTTAACCGAGCATCTCCAAAAAATTAAAATTGGTGATACAGTTCTCATGCGTAAAAAATCTACAGGAACGCTGGTGCTTGATGCTCTTATTCCTGGAAAACGTCTTTATCTTCTTTCAACTGGGACGGGGATTGCTCCTTTTGCAAGCCTTATTCGTGATCCTGAAACTTATGAAAAATTTGCAGAAGTTGTCCTTATTCAAACAACGCGCGAAAAAAATGAGTTAATTTATGCAAAAGATCTTGTTTCCTCTTTGCAACAAGATCCACTCATTGGAGAGTATGCACAACAGTTGAGATTTTATCCTATGACTACTCGTGAAGCTTCTGAGCATATGGGTCGTATTACAACTGTGATGGAAAGTGGGGACTTTTTTGAAACAACAGGACTTCCTAAAATTCATCCTGATGAAGATCGGGTGATGATTTGTGGTTCCATGGCTATGTTAAAAGATTGCGCAAGGATGTGTGAAAGCTTTGGTCTTGTTGAAGGGGCCAATAATGCTCCTGCTACTTATGTTGTAGAGCGCGCTTTTGTGGAGTAATGAGTGGGAAAGTTGATGCTTTATCTTCTTTCAAACCAGTACGGGGTTTTTCCTTTTGCAAGCTTTATTCGTGAGCCTGATATTTATGAAAAATTTTCAGAAGTTGTTCTTATTTAAATAACGTGCGAAAAGAATGGGTTAATTTGTGCAAAAGATCTTGTTTCCTCTTTGCAATAAGATCCACTCATTGGAGAGTATGCACAACAGCTGAAATTTTATCCTATGACTACTTGTGAGCTTTCTGAGCATATAGGGTGTATTACGACTGTTATGGAGAGTGGAGATTTTTTTGAAACAAGCGGCTTTGAAACAATAGAACTCGCAAAATTCATCCTAATGAAGATCGGGTGATGATTTATGGTTTTATGACAGTGTTAAAAGATTGCGCAAGGATGTGTGAAAGCTTTGGTCTTGTTGAAGGGACTGATATTCTTGCACATTACATTATATTGTAGAAAGAGCTTTTTTCGAGGGAGAGGGAAGTTGTGATGCGGTATATGCTAATGCAGTAATCGAATCCCAATCACTTATTGCAATGAGTTTTTGGGGCGCTATCCAAGAACCTCCAACGCAGAAGACATTGGGCAGTTGGAGCCATTGTGTTGCACTTTTTTGTGTAATACCGCCTGTTGGGCAAAACCGGATGTCAGAGAAGGGAGATGCTAAAGCTTCGATGAAGGAAATACCCCCAGCAGCTTCAGCAGGGAAAAATTTAAGATATGAATAGCCTTTGTTTAATGCTTGCATGAGTTCACTTGGGGTCATTGCACCGGGAAGAAGGGGAATTTCACTATTTTTTGCACAATTGATTAGTTCATTGGATAATCCGGGGCTTACAATAAACTTGGCTCCAGCTTGTTCGGCTTTTTCGTAATGTGTTGTGTTGAGAATTGTGCCGGCTCCAACAATTGCTTCAGGGACTTCTTGTGTAATTTTCTGAATTGCTTTGAGGGCATTTGGTGTTCGCAAGGTGATCTCAATTGTTTTTAATCCACCTTTGACAAGAGCGCGTGTTAAGGGTACAGCACTTTGTAGATTGTCAATGAGTAAAATAGGTATAACAGTTTGTCCTTGGAGATATAATAAAAGCTTTTCTCTTTTTTGGCACATGATATTTTTCTTCTTGGAGATGATATTATTTGTATCGTTTGATTAAGCACAATATGTTAAAGAGTACATGAATAAATCTTGAAATTGAATGAAACGCGCGTTATGGCAAAACACATGGAAAAGAATTTTAAAGTTGCTGCACTTTATTGCTTTGCAGATTTGAAGCATTATCATCAATTACAAAAACCTTTGCAGGATTTATGTCAAGCAAAGGATATCAAAGGCACTCTGCTTTTAGCACAAGAGGGAATTAATGGAACAGTTGCTGGTTCTTGTGCGGCAATTGAGGCATTGGTGGACTTTATTACGGCTGAGCCAGCGTTTCAAACGCCGGAGATTAAATATTCATGGGCATCAAAAATGCCTTTTCATCGCATGAAAGTGCGGTTGAAAAAAGAGATTGTGACAATGGGGGTTGAAGGGGTTGATCCGCTAAAAGTTGTTGGTACTTATGTGGACCCTGAAGATTGGAATGCTCTTATTCAAGATGAAGAGACAATTTTGATCGATACGCGTAATGATTATGAATATGCGATAGGGAGTTTTCAAGGAGCGATTGATCCGCGGATTAAAACATTTCGCGAATTTCCTGAATGGGTGCGTAAACATGAGGCTGAGTTAAAGAAAAAAAAGAAAATTGCCATGTTTTGTACAGGTGGTATTCGGTGTGAAAAATCAACAGCTTATGTTCGTGATCTTGGTTATGAGCAAGTCTACCATCTAAAAGGAGGTATTCTAAAATATTTAGAAAAAATTCCAAAAGAGAAAAGTTTATGGTGGGGTGAGTGTTTTGTTTTTGATGAGCGTGTTTCTGTTCAACATGGTCTTGAAGAATGTGGACGCGAATTATGTCGCGCGTGTCGTTCTCCTCTTAATGCTGAAAGCAAACTATCGCCTCATTATGAGGAAGGTGTTTCCTGTGATGCTTGTTATAACACGCGTAGTGAAGCCGATAGAGAGCGCTTTCGTGAGCGCCATAGGCAATTTCAATTGTTGAAGTTGCGTGCAATTGATTCTCATCAAGGGACATAAGGATATCGCAGTGTAGAGTTTTAAGTTGTAGCGTTTTTCTCTTAAATTTAAGAGAGAAGAGTTTTTTAATATTGGTAGAAAAATATTTTATAAGACCGGATATTATTCGGTCTTTTTGTTTATGTTAAATTATTTGACTTATAAATAGTCATTATAGATTGTTCGCTCTCTTTGACTTTATAGGATTGAGTTTTCAGATACTTTTCATTTTAAAATAGAAAAGCCGTTCACCAACAGCGCAGAGGAGGGAGATTATAGTTTAAGAGAAAAGCGTATGAATAAGATGTGATTAAAAAGCAGATGCTAGGTGGAAAAATAAAATGATAATAGGAGTTTATGATTTCAGAATTTAATATAATACATTAATTTATAATGATAATTTATTATTCATTTGAATAAAAGAGTTCAATATTGTGAACTTTGTTGCTTTCAGATTAGATGAGAACGAATCGCGTAAAATTCATTCACTTGTACGTTGCAAATGGGAGCAACGTGTGGACAAAAATCATTTTAGATAAGGTGTTATGAAACATTTCAATGTAGGAGTTTCTGCAATATTGGGAGTTGGCAGACAGAATGGGAGCGTTTGTTTTTAATTTCATAAGTATAAAGAGGGTGAGATGTAGTTGATCTATATCATACAAGCTATATTATACGGGGAATTCTTCATGATATTTTGCTTAAGCGATGCTGTGAAATGAATGTGGAAGTAGGGATGTTTTTTAGGATGTAAATGAGAAAGATAATGGTGTTTTGTTGGGGGAAGGACACGTTATCTTTAAAGACTATGGTGCTTCAGTCGTTACTATCCTCAGTCTTCAATGTTGGTCATCTTTGCATTTGAGAGGATATATAAGAGGTACTCCTTTTTTCAATTGTTTTTTATTTGTGATGCGCAAAAGAATGATTTTAATTGATTCATTGTAAGAGGGTTGAAATAAGAGGATTTTATAATGGGATTTTTGTTTAAGGGTACAATAATAAATTATCATTATAAATTAATGTCTTGAGTAATTTATTTTGCCTTATTTTCTGCTGCGGCTATTAGGAGATAGAATAGGGTCAAGAAACGAGGGGCTTTAAACGCAAGACAGTGATTTATGTTGCACGGATAATGTAAGGGGTGTGATCTCATGAAAGCGGATGGATGGCTTTGTCTGGGGAGAGTGTTGTTTTTTCGCATCATTTTATCTTTAAGAATTAAAAAATGTTTAAAATTAAAAAAATGATTGAAATGAGAAAGAATTCGTTTTATAGGATGCCTTGCCCAAAGTCGCACGTGCCTGTGGGTGTCCGCTGGTTCTCAAATGGTGAGATTAACCGGTACGGTACCTGGAACTAACCGCTCCAGTCATTCTTACAGCCAATTGCAAGAATGAGGACATCTTGAAGCAACGACGGTGCGGGCCTTTCTGGTGTCTTCCAGTTTTTAAATGCTGGGATAACTATAGAGGCACACCTCATTGCCTTCAGTGCGGAAGTGGTTTTCTCAACTCCAATCAAAAAGGCAGATAAAATAGAATAACGCGGCTTCGCGCTGTTCTTTCGCTGCATGCAATGCTAATTTCTGATTTTTTGTAATCAGAATGGGGATAGTTGTTGTGTGTTTTTTGTCCTTTAGCTTTTGGCAGCTTTGGCTGTCCAAGCATAGAGTGGGGGAGCTTTCCCTCAAGGAGAATTGCAGATGGCAACGCAACGTATTCGCGATTTTCTTGCAACACATCGTTCTGAAGGTCCATGCTTAATTGTTGACCTTGATGTTGTTCGTGACAACTATTTAAATTTTGAAAAAGCTCTGCCGCAGTCTCGTATTTTTTACGCAATAAAGGCAAATCCAGCTCCTGAAATCTTGCGTTTGCTAAGTTCTTTAGGATCTTCTTTTGATGCGGCTTCTGTTGCAGAAATTGAAATGGCTTTAAAAGCAGGTGCAACGCCAGAGCGTATTTCTTTTGGAAATACGATTAAAAAAGAGCGTGATATTGCACGAGCATATGCATTGGGAGTTTCACTTTATGCCGTTGATTGTGTGGAAGAAGTGGAAAAAATTGCGCGTGTTGCTCCAGGAGTGCGTGTTTTTTGCCGTGTTCTTACCGATGGAAAAGGTGCAGAGTGGCCATTGTCACGCAAATTCGGTTGCGTTCCAGAAATGGCGGTTGATGTTCTAAGACGCGCACACCAATTGGGTTTGCAAGCCTATGGTGTTTCTTTTCATGTTGGATCTCAGCAGGTTGATTTGAGTGCGTGGGATCGTGCTTTATCGGATGCTTCTACAGTTTTTAAGCGCTTGGAACAAGAAGGCATTTCACTGAAATTGGTGAATATGGGCGGCGGTTTTCCAACCCGTTATTTGAAAGATGTCCCTACAGAACAAGCTTATGGTACAGCAGTTTTTGATTCATTGAAAAAGCATTTTGGTAATCGTATCCCTGAGACGATTATTGAGCCAGGACGTGCGATGGTTGGCAATGCTGGTGTTATTCGTACAGAAGTTGTTCTAATATCTAAAAAAGCTGATAATGATAATGTACGATGGGTTTATCTTGATATTGGAAAATTTAATGGTCTTGCTGAGACTATGGATGAAGCCATTCGTTATCCTATTGAGACACCTCATGATGATAAGGTAATGGAGCCTTGTATTTTGGCTGGACCAACATGCGATTCGGCAGATGTTCTCTATGAAAAAACACCTTATCCGCTTCCTCTATCCCTAACGATAGGAGATGAAATATTGATTCATGGAACGGGTGCTTACACGACAACTTACGCATCGGTTGCTTTTAATGGTTTTGAGCCTTTACGATCATATGTAATCTGAGGTTTCCTTTTAACTATAGTTTTTTTAGACTTTTTGCTATGCTCGTCATGGCGCTATAAGAGGGCGGTTATAGAGATGAACATGATGAACTTTCAAACAAAAGATGGGGCATGTTTTACACTTTTATTGGAGCAAGAAGCCGATAAGCCTTATCGAGAAATTTTGCTTGATTCAACGATGGGGTATGGACGTAAACGTAAATCATCAGAGGCTTTACGTCGTGGACGGTTAGCTGCTCAAGGGCTCTCTTTTGTGGTTAAAAATGTGCTTGGAGAGCTTGTGGGAAGTGTCCGTCTTTGGCATGTTTCTTTTTCTAAAGGAAAAAATGAAACACAACATGCTTTACTTTTAGGCCCCTTGGCTGTTGCGTCTGAATGTGCTGGTATGGGAATAGGATCAATTTTAGTCCGCCATGCAATTGAAACAGCAAAAAAATTGGGATATGGCGCCATTTTGCTGGTAGGGGATTTTGAATTTTATCAACGTTTTGGCTTTTCAAATAGTTTAACAGAAAATTTGGCAATGCCTGGTCCTTACGAAAAGCATCGCTTTCAAGCGTTGGAACTGATACCACATTATCTTTCTGGGTGTTATGGCACTTTGGTTCCTAGTGGAGAACGAGAAGTTTCAAATCGTTTTCAGCATCATAAAGTGGCTTGAAGATAGTGTTTATTTGTTTTTTAACAGCTGGCATTGAGGAGAGCATACTGTTTTGGCTAGAGCCAAAGTATTTAGCGGTACAAAGTTTTTGGGGAGTTGTATTGCGATTTTATTATATGGCTGGTTTCTTATTTTTGATGATTTCAGTTCAGTGAGTAAGAATATATTTTAAGCTCATTTTTTGAAATAGCGTCCTATTTTATAGTATTAAAGGAACCGGATTTTTGAGTGGTTTTGTATTCTTTCAAAGCCAGTATCATCATACAGTTTTCCAGTTTCCAATATTGTTGGTAGATCTTGCATCGAAACGGTTGGATATTTTACTTTTTTCTTAAACAGTTTTTTTCTTTGCTTTTTATGTGCAAGGGAATGGTTTTGATTGATTCAATAGAGAGATATTTTGAGAAATTTTATACAATTTTAGCGCTTGTTGAAAAAGAAAAATATGCAGCAGTAGAATCAAAATTATAAATACTAGCTTTTTTAAAAGAGTGTAAAAAAAATAAAATTACATGAGCAGCTTTGTTGAAAAAAAATATATCATTACTTTTTTGCTATAAAGGTAAATCGTTTTGCAATTGGCATGAGAGGATCAAATACAAAATGATTTTTTCATGTAAAATTTTGCATTCAGAATCAAAAAACGTTGCTCTACACATTATAAGGGAAATAGGTGTGTGAATAAAAATCACAAGAATCATAAATCTTTTATGAATATTCTTGTAAGACTCAAAAGAGTAAAGGGCAAAGAATCTTTTAATCGTTTGTGCCCTATGGTGATAAATCAAAAATCTTATAGAAATAGCTGCTTTATCTTTATAGTGTGGAGCGCGTTAGGTAAGATCGTTGTTTACCTATCATCTAAAACAATTTTTGTATGCGAGACGTTATTTTAAAAGTGCGTAAAGAGCCCGCATTGAAAAGAATTTTTATCAGAAGAATCATTTAGAATCACGTATTTATTTATACTGTCTCTTGAGAAAAGATAAAGTGCATAAGAAGCGAGGAAAGTGATAAGGATAAAAAATATTTCTCAATTGTAATTAAGCTTAGTGATTTGGTGGTGAATCCATGAGAGGTGGTATTTTTTTGAGAAACATGGTCATAAATGTCAAAACACCAAAGATGATGGTTATGATAAAGAAAATATCACTAAAAGCCATAATCATTGCTTGTATGCGTACCATATTAAACAATTGAGAAAGAGCTAGGGTATAGGAATCAAAGGTTTCTGTTTTGAATAATAAAATAAGCTTTGAAAGCATTTCAGTTGCTTGTCTGTTTGCGTGGTTAAGGGTTTCGGCTATTCGTTCATAATGGAAGTCCGTGCGTTTTGTCATGAGCGTGCTGATAATGGCAAGTCCCACAGCACCACCTAGATTCCGTGTGAGATTAAAGAGTCCAGAAGCATTTTGCATTCGTTCTGGTGGGAGTGTTCCCAATGCAATATTATTAATAGGAACCATACATAACATTACAGAAGCACCACGGAAAACTTGCGGCCAAAAAAGCTGCCAAAAATCCCACTTATCTGTGATAGTGCTTGCCATCCAAGTGCCTATTGCAAAACCAAAAAGTCCTATTGCCATCATTACACGTGCATCCATTCGTGCTGAAAGGAATCCTGCAAGGGGAGCCGTTAATAACATGACGAATCCTGAAAGAAACAATGTTTCTCCAATCATAAGGGCATCGTAATGGCGGATTTGGCTCAAATAGACAGGATAAAGGTACGTGAGTCCATAAAGACCTATACCCAGTGAAAAGGAAAAAATGGATGCAGCTGAAAAATTAAAATTAGAAAAAGTAGAGAGATCTACAATGGGTTCTTTTGCTGTAAAAGCACGCCAGAAGAACAAGGCGGCAGCAAGAATCATGATAATAAATAAATTCCGAACCAGCCTATCATTCAGCCAATCATGACGTGCGCCTTCTTCTAGTACATACTCTAAAGTTCCTAGAAAAACAGCCATAGAAATGAGCCCCAACCAGTCAAATTTAGCCATGAGAGATGGATTTGCTTTATCAAAATCAATCAACTTCCAAGCGAGAATTGAAATAATAATCCCAAAAGGCACATTAATGAGAAAAAGCCAGTGCCATGATAAGATATGACAAAGATAACCTCCGACCGTTGGACCAATAGTGGGGGCTAATGTTGCGACTAGTCCAACAATAGGGGTAACAATTGGGCGTTTGGAAGGAGGAAAAAGAACATAAGAGGCGACAAAAACGCTTGGGATAATTCCTCCACCAATAAAACCTTGCAATGCACGGTAGATAATCATCTCTCCAATAGATGTTGCTGTTGCACAAAGAACAGAAGTAATCGTAAACCCGATCGCTGATATGGTGAAGAAAACACGTGTTGAAAGCAATCTTCCTAAGAATCCAGAAAGGGGCAACATGATGACTTCAGCGATGAGATAGGAGGTTTGAACCCATGAAATTTCTTCAGAGCTCGCAGAAAGACCAGCTTGAACTTCGGCTAAAGAGGAGGCAACGATTTGTATATCCAAAATGGCCATGAACATGCCAAAGGCCATAACTATGAAAATCACAATGCTACGGATTTCTATGCGCTCTTGAGACTGTATGGGCTTTGGTATTGAAGATGTCATAATAATGAGGTCATTTGCTTGTTATTATAAGAGACTTTTATCTTGTGGTTTTGTACGTGTATCAACTTCTACTGAAACACTCATTCCTGCTCGGATATGTCCGGTCTTTAAGACTTCTTCTGGAATAGAAATACGTACAGGAATGCGTTGGACAATCTTTGTAAAGTTACCGGTAGCGTTTTGTGGAGGAAGAAGAGAAAAAACAGCACCTGTTGCCGGTGAAATAGAAAGCACTGTTCCTGTAAAGCCCTCCTTTTTGAAGGCATCAACAGAAATATAAGCCTTTTGTCCCGCATGAATATTTTGCAACTGTGTTTCTTTATAGTTTGCTTCAATATAAAGTGCATGGATGGGGACTAACGCTGCAAGACGTTGGCCATTTACAACAAAATCTCCCGTTTTTGCTGTTAAATTTCCTATGATTCCATCAAATGGCGCGCGTATAATGGTTGAATCAAGGTCACGTTGTGCTTTTTCACGCGAAAGTTCTAAACTCTTTGTTTGGCTTTCTGTTTCACTTCGTTGTGCTTCTAGCACTCGAATATTGGCGCGTGCTGCAGCGATTTGTGCATCTGCACGGTTAACATTTGCGATAGCTTGTTCATAAGCTGATTTGGCATCATCAACATCAGATTGAGGGGCATAACGATTGGCTTTCAGTTCTGTTACACGTTTTAAGGTGAGTTGTGCATTGGTTGCTATGGCTGAAGCGGCTGCTTTTTGCGCTTTTGCATCATCTAAAGCACTATGAGCGGCTGTGATTTGTGCATCAATGCGTAGAAGTGTTTTTTTCTGTGTGTCAAGATGCGCTTCTGTTTGATTCAAGGCTATTTGATAATCACCATTGTCTAAGTAAAATAAAACATCGTCCTTTTTTACAACTTGGTTGGCTTTAATGGCAATTTTTTCAATATATCCATTTAATTTAGTCGCAATAGCGGCTATATCTCCTTGCACATAGGCATCTTCAGTGGATAGCATATAACGCCATTGCGTTATCCATTTGTAGCTAAACCAAAGCACAAAAAGTGCAAAGACAATAAGAAGAGCCTTGATTACTTTTTTTCGTTTCGTTTTATTGAAATTTTTGGTTGAAAAAATTGTCTCAGATACGGACATGATTTTATACTTTCAATATTTATGTTCTAACGAGTATAATAAGCCTCTCACTCTAGGGTAGGGTGATACATGCACGGACGATAAGAGCTTTTCAAACAATAAGGCGATCCTTGGTACATAATGCTAAATATATAAACTTGCAAGTTAGAGATCTTGTTTTCAAGTTAGCGGTCTTATTTTATTGCGCATTTTTTACAAAGCCCTCGTACTTCTAAGGTGCTTTTATGTGCTTGGAAGTCAACAGCTTGAACCATCTGTTTTAAACTTGATACAATCGTTTGATTTTGTATTTTGTTGACTGTGCCACAGTTTAGGCATCTTCAGTGGACAGCATATAACACCATTGCGTCGTCCACTTATAACTAAACCAAAGTACAAAAAGCGCAAAGACGATAAGAAGAGCCTTGATTACTTTTTTTCGTTTCATTTTATCGAGATTTTTTGTTGAAAAAATTGTCTCAGATACGGACATGATTTTATACTTTCAATATTTATGTTCTAACGAGTATAATAAGCCTCTCACTCTAGGGTAGGGTGATACATGCACGGACGATAAGAGCTTTTCAAACAATAAGGCGATCCTTGGTACATAATGCTAAATATATAAACTTGCAAGTTAGAGATCTTGTTTTCAAGTTAGCGGTCTTATTTTATTGCGCATTTTTTACAAAGCCCTCGTACTTCTAGGGTGCTTTTATGTGCTTGGAAGTCAACAGCTTGAACCATCTGTTTTAAACTCGATACAATCGTTTGATTTTGTATTTCGTTGACTGTGCCACAGTTTTCGCAAATTATAAACGTTGTAAGTTCATGTTGACAGTTTTCAGGGTGTAAACAGACCATAAAGGCATTTGCACTTTCAAGACGATGAATACACTTTAACTGTACGAGTTTTTCTAACGCACGATAAACTTGGAGAGGTGCGCGAAAACCTTCTTCGCGTAAGTGATTGAGAATCGCATAAGCACTTAAAGGCCCTTTTGCATTTTTTAAAGTATTTAAAACCAATGTTTGGTTACGCGTCAGTTTAGATGACATTGACATCTTCCTTTTGCTCCCATGGAAAAGCATAAAGCGTGTAAGATATTTATGCAATGGTGATTATAGAATATGTACTCTATTTTTAGCCTTTTACATGACATCACTGCGATATGTAAGACAAGTTGCAACCGTTGTGAGGGGAGGGGTATTATAATCTGAAAGCCGCTGCTATCCAGCAAGAAACTTTTATACGCTTCTTAATTTTACCAATTAATGTTTTGAAATAGGATTTTTTGTTCAATATTTTATTGGTAAAGTTTGGGTTATTTTATTTAAAAAAAAATAAAAAATGATATTGACTCTTTGCTTGAAAGAGTACTATATACGACGAGTAACGAGAGCGGTTTCTGCT
>NZ_JBHIRU010000017.1:0-24529 GCF_042197425.1 Bartonella sp. AA126HLJHH | reverse complement strand
ACTTCAAACCATCACGTAAATGAAAAGTAATCACCGTACTGTGATCATCACCTGAAACATCCCAATGTGTTGCTAAAGCGGGAACCATTTTAGCAGGATCATTTGTCGCAGTACTGACCAAATTATCACAAACATTGCGAACAATTTCACTTCCATAAACATCATTAAGTTGTGCGGGATCAAATGTACTAATTGCATCAAGATTCCAAGCCATCACAAGGGTATCAGCGGGTGTTTTTGCTGAAACTTGTTGTGCAACCATCGCCAATGCCATAAGAGCAGAAACAAGAGAGCTGCTATTTTGTAATATTTTTTTCTTCAAGTTCATAGACTTTTCCTTTTAAAGTTTACTATATAAATTTCCCACACAACAAGCACATGCTTAATAATAAGGTTAGATGATCCATAAGCGCCTCAAACAAAGTATTATTAAAACCTTCAAACAACACCACTTACCAACCACGGACTTCTACCCATGGCTATAAGCCAAGACAAACCAAAACATGCAACAACAAACACTCTGACATACAATGAATGCTCCCCATAACAGAGCCTATTCATGATGTCATAACGCCTACGATTGAAGACTATAAAACCACTATTTTCTCTCTTTTGTCGGGTAAGCTTGTCTCTTCTTTCCTCTCGCCTTTTTATGCCATCAAAAGACTCTTCTTTGTTAGCTTAAGCGCCTTAATAACAAAGAGCTCTACTAACAATTTGACATTTTAACAAAACAGGAAAATTCACCCATCAACCGACATGATCTCCTCCCCCTACAAGAGGAATTTTGAATTTTTCCATAATCCTCTGCCAAATAACAGCTTTTAAATTATATTTTATTTCTAAATAAAAGGAGCATAGGCTCCCCCTGATATTCCTTTACGCACCCACACATAACAAAACTTTTTTCCACATCGTATTTTTAATATCTTTGCTCCTTTAACAACACTCAATTCATTGCTTACATTTTTTCAGAAAAAAAGATCTTTTCAATGCACTAAGGTTGAAATATCTAAATATAATACCTATATAAGCACACCCTTATTAGAATAGATAGTCTTTTTTTAAGTAAACTGTCTTGAAATATTATTTCTATACACGACAATAATAAGTTCGTTACAAAATCTTCAATATACTAGAACTCTCACTCTGATAAGAAATGCTGAAACGTTATAAAATTTCTCTACAAATTCTCGAGACGAAAGGATATCCCTTCATTTAATAAAAGAAGCGCCATGAAAATATCGCAAAAAATGCAATAAAACATGTGTATATTTCAAAAACCAGCACCGTTAACCAGACTAAGGTGATAAACTCAAAAAGTAAGAAAAAATAAAAAAATGTTTTTCCTTTATGATAATAACATCGCTGTACCATGATAATACAATAAAAAACACGATCTTTGAAAGTATATTAAAATGAAGCGAAAAAAAAAATTATTAGATTCTTTTCATGCGTTTCTTGGAGGAAAATCACGCCGCGTTAGTCTAAAATTGCTTATCCTTTCATTCTTCATTGGTATCGTAATGAATTTTTTGGGATGGACACCTCGAAACCTCATACAAAAAATAGTCGATTTTTTTCAATCACTATGGGAAGCAGGATTTATAACGCTTACAAATTTCTTCCATATAACTATGACAGGAGCTATTGTTGTTGTGCCTATTTTTCTTATCTTACGAATTTTTCATAAAAAATAAAAGCCTTAACATTTTCCTTGCGTTAATCTTTTCGAAAAATCAAACGACACAAAAATCCTGTAGTAATAGCAATAATCACTGCAACAATACCGTATAAAAAACGATACTTGTGCGCTGCATAAAAAATTGTATAGGTGATATGTGCTTTAACAATTTCAAGAGTCGTTGTTGCACTATCAATAAACTGTCCATCACGAAAAAGATAAGCACGAACTTTATAATGTCCAACTGGGATATTTGCTGGCAAACGAAAATGCGCTGTGAAAAGTGTGTCAGAACCAAAACGAACCCCACCCACTTCCTCATAATAAAGGCTTTTAGCTTTTTGCAATTTTATAAGTTCATCGCGAAAGATTTGTATTTTTTTCTGATCTTGTTCATCCGTCTGCAATGGCAAATAGAGTAATCCTAACCCTAAGCGTTTATAATCTTCAATGCTCGTAATATCGTCAATTTCACGTGTTGTGACCATAGAGTAAAAAAGAGGAACCTTTTTAAAAATAAGAGAATCTGTATTGACCCATACACCGGCATTGCGTTTTTTTTCTCGCATCACCATTGTCCGATCTTGTCCCTCCAAGCTTACAACAATATCATAACGGTTCTGTCGAGAATATAACGGATCAATATTTTCTAAAACACCAGCAATATAAAGATCACGACCAGCAAAATTTGCATCCACAGTAATCGTATTCGTTGTTACAATAATTTGGACAGTTTCGTGGTCAACTTGATCAATGAATGTAGCTGGCGTCCCAACATGTGACCATGTAGAAAAAGAAATAAAACAAAAGCAACCTGTAATGATGTATAAAGAAAATAATCTACCCATTTTTATCTCATAAGAATATCCAGAGAGAAAAGATTATCAGGGCGTATAAATAATTGAAAAGCAAGACGCATACACACAATCAACACTAAAAATGCAAGTGCCATACGCAATTGTTCAGCCTTTAACTTCCGTCCAACCCGTGTTCCATATTGCGCACCAATACTTCCTCCAAGCATTAACAAAAAAGCCAAGACAATATCAACGGACTGATTAGTCATACTTTGCAAAACTGTCGTGAAAGAAGACACAAATGTAATCTGAAAAAGTGAAGTCCCAATCACCACACTGGTTGGAACACGCAGAAGATAAATCAATGCTGGGATCATAAAGAACCCCCCACCAATTCCCATAATAGAAGACAACAACCCCACGATGAGTCCAATCCCTAAAACTGGAATAATGCTAACATATATCATAGATGTCCGAAAACGCATTTTTAAGGGTAAGCGATGAATCCAGTTATGTCGACCAGCAAGACGAATATTGGCTTTTCCTGCCTTACGCTTGCGCATCATATCATACCAACTTTCAACGATCATCAAGCTTCCTACACTTCCAAGAAGAATCACATAAAGAAGCGAAATCATTAAATCTAATTGACCTAACTTTTTCAAAACAGAGAAAACCTGAATCCCGATTAAAGAACCAATCCCTCCTCCAAACGCCAAAAGAATACCAAGTTTAATATCGAGCGTACGTCTTCTAAAATGTGTAATTGCTCCTGTTACAGATGAAGCAATCATCTGGTTGGCACCTGTTCCAACAGCAATAGCAGGAGGAATATTATAAAAAATCAATAACGGCGTGATGAGAAACCCACCACCGATTCCAAAAAGTCCTGAAAAAAAACCAGCAACGACTCCCATACCAATCAAGATCAGCATATTGAGTGACATTTCAGCAATTGGTAAATAAATACTCACTTACAGAACCTTCAAGATAATTTGAGGTTTTTTTACAATTAGAGAATCCTTCTCCAATTATCCTCTTTTCCAATAATCTCTGTTGCGTGTTTAAAAGGATAATTTTAGTTGCTATAGCTTCCGCACAAACACGAATGCGCAATACATTTCACATCTATTAACGTCAACATCATAAAAATTAAAAAAAACGAGCTCCTTTTAAAAAGCTATAAAAACATAACGTTATCGCTACCACAAATGCAACGGTTAAAAAACAAAGAACACCTTTTTTTAGCAAATAAGATAAAAACGACACATGTTCCCGAGACTGCGTCCTTAAAGAAGAAAAATCATTCTCAATGCAATGATTAGATGCCTGAGCACCCATCATCCCCTTTTCTTTTATCACAGCATGCTTCACTACTCCCTCAACCTTTTTAAAAGCAGATTGCAGAGCATCACTGGGCAAAGGGCTTCTATTTTCTTGCTGCAACGTATTTTCAACATTTGTTTGGAGTGAAATTATGCTGTTTTCTTTCGAATAATTTTGCACCTTTTGAAGTAATAAGCGTTCTTGATTTCCCTCACATTCCATGTGAGCAAGTTTTTGTACAACAGAATCAGGTGATTTTGAACGAGACACCCGTCGTGTTACCGCTGCTTCTTCTAAGCTTTTTTTTTCACTCTGCAAACTTTGAACAATTGTTTTAATCTGCTCTAAAGACTGGAAAAGCTTTTTTTCTCTTTGACGACGTATATAATGTTCAGCCAAAATGGCCCGACTAATATCATCTAAGTAAGATTTAAAATGCTCTTCTACAGAACTCTGCTGCATTAAAGAACGAGGCGAATGCTTCATTTGCATTTGCGCATAAACGGTGCGTAATTTTTGAGCAATATCCGACATCGTTACTTCTACAGAAGTATCCATTCTCTCTTTCTGTTCAACAAAAGAAAAGACTTTATCGTTCCTAACCTGTTTGGTCGCTTGGTCGATCGTATGACCCTTCGTATTCACAAACGCCTACCCCTCATTAACCTTTTTGAAAAGAATCGCAACAAATGATGAGAAAGTGTGCTCTATTTTAGTAAATAGAGCTTTAAGAACTCCCAAAAACTTTTTTGTTAGAAATATTTTCCCCAATCTTTATCTAAAATATTTGAAAGAAAGATCTTTAATTTTTCTGTCTTCAAGATTTGAAGAGCAAAATCATTCCCCCATTTTTATCTTTTTCACTTAATTTTTCATTGCATAAAGGACCTATTGCACCATCATAAATAAAGCATAAGAAACTAAAAAAGAATATTCTCACAAGACAGATTGATTTTTTTACTTTTTATTCAAGCAAATAAGGCAATTATGGCAATGCAAAAATATGAAGATTGAAAATAACGACGAGAAAGTACAAGTAAACATAAAAAAGCTTATACGAAAGAGAACACAAGTTATAAATTGAGACTTCATTCTAAACAATTTGGTTTCTTATGAGTATTGCTATAAACTTGTAACATACAAACAAAGAGGATCATTATGAAGATAATTGTCGCTGTCAAACGTGTTGTTGATTATAACATCAAGATACGCGTCAAACCGGATAGTACAGGCGTTGATCTGTCTCACGTAAAAATGTCTATGAATCCTTTTGATGAGATAGCCGTGGAGGAGGCCATTCGCCAAAAAGAATCCGGTAAAATTTCAGAAGTTCTTCTTGTTTCAATTGGCCCAGAAGCAGCTCAAGAAACTCTACGAACAGGACTTGCAATGGGAGCTGATCGCGCACTTCTTGTCACAACGGATCAAACACTTGAACCCTTAGCAATTGCTAAGATTCTCAAAACCATTGTTGATGAAGAAAAACCCGACATGGTCTTTTTAGGAAAACAAGCAATTGATGACGATAGCAACCAAACAGGACAAATGCTCGCTGCTCTTCTTGGGTGGGGACAAGCAACTTTTGCCTCACATCTTAACATAGAAAATGGGCATGCTACAGTTACTCGTGAAGTTGATAATGGAACACAAACCCTTTGTCTTCCCCTTCCCATGGTTATGACCGCCGATCTACGGCTCAATGAACCGCGTTACACCTCTCTCCCCAATATCATGAAAGCAAAAAAGAAAATCATTGAACAAAAATCTCTTACTGATCTTGGCGTCGATACGAAAGCACGCTTAACAATTTTAAGCGTTGAAGAGCCAAAACCCCGTCAATCCGGTATAAAAGTGGCAAATGTAGTAGAACTTGTCAGAGCCTTAAAACAGAAGAACTGCATTTAATATTCTCACCACTAGAGTAAAAGCAACACTCACATAAAAGGGCAAAAACTTATGGCAATTCTTTTATTGGCCGATCATAATACAGAAGAAACAGCAAAAGTACTCACCGCTGCACGCGTACTCAGTAATGATATCGATATTCTGGTTTGCGGAGAAAAAATTCAAACGATAGCGGAAAATAGTGCTAAACTTAATGGTGTGCGGCAAGTTCTTATTGCAAAAGCAGACTATTTAGCCCATCAACTTGCCGAGCCTATGGCAGATACAATTCTCATGTTAGCAAAGGATTATGATGTGATCATGGCAGCATCCAGCAGTACTGGGAAAAATGTGATGCCGCGCGTAGCAGCTCTTCTTGATCTTATGCAAATTTCAGATATTACCGCCATTCTTTCACCCAATACCTTCAAACGACCAATTTATGCAGGCAATGCATTTGAAACTGTACGCACCAATGATTATAAAAAGATTATAACAGTTCGCACCGCTTCTTTCACCCCAACGCCTTCCCAAAATAATTCTGCTCCCATTAAAACAATAACACCAGCTCCCAATCCAAATCTTTCTTCTTTCGTAAAAGCAGAGACAAACAAAAGTGATCGTCCTGAGCTCACCTCAGCACGTGTTATTATATCAGGCGGGCGTGGTCTTGGTTCTCAAGAGAAATTTATGGCCCTGCTTCTTCCTCTTGCAAACAAATTAAATGCTGCTTTAGGTGCCAGCCGCGCAGCAGTGGATGCAGGCTATGCTCCCAATGATTGGCAAATTGGACAAACAGGAAAAGTCGTTGCCCCTGAACTTTATATCGCCGTTGGCATTTCCGGTGCAATCCAGCATGTAGCCGGTATAATGGATGCACAAATTATTGTTGCCATTAATAAAGATGAAGAAGCTCCCATCATGCAAATTGCCGATTACACCCTTGTAGGTGATCTCCACCAAATTATTCCAGAATTGGAGAAAGCTTTATAAGCCATGAAAGCACTTCTGCATGACCAACGTGAAAGTATGGAGTTTGACATAGTCATTGTCGGAGCAGGACCAGCAGGGCTTTCTGCCGCAATTCGTTTTAAACAAATTAATCCTGAGCTTTCTGTCACAATTGTTGAAAAAGGGACCGAAGTTGGTGCACATATTCTCTCTGGCGCAGTTGTTGACCCCATTGGTATCGATACACTCTTACCAGAATGGCGAAATGATAACGACCATCCCTTTACAACCCCTGTCACACAGGACCAATTTTTTTTTCTAAAGCCTCAAAAGTCCACAATATTTCCCAATATTTTGCACCCTAAAACCTTATCAAATAACGGATGTTATATCGTTTCGCTTGGGAGCGTCTGCCGCTGGCTAAGCAAAAAAGCTGAAGCGTTGGGTGTTGAAATCTATCCTGGTTTTGCAGCAACAGAACCCATCATCCAAAAAGATAACGGAGCTATCATTGGTGTTCTCACCGGTGATATGGGGCTTAACAAAGATGGAACTCCTGGAAAAAATTATATGCCTGGGATGGCTTTATTGGCAAAATATACTCTGATTGCGGAAGGAGCACGCGGCTCAATTGCAAAACAACTGATACAACATTTTAATCTTAGCAAAAATCGAGAACCACAAAAATTTGGTCTTGGTCTCAAGGAGCTCTGGGAAATTGCCCCCAACAAACACCAACGCGGTTTAGTACAACATTTCACTGGTTGGCCCTTAGACAATAATACCGGTGGCGGTGGCTTTATTTATCACCAAGAAAACAATATCATTTCTGTCGGTTTTGTTGTGCACTTAGATTACAAAAATCCTTATCTTTCTCCCTTTGAAGAATTTCAACGTTTTAAAACACATCCAAAACTCTATAAAATCTTTAAAGGCGCAAAACGTCTTTCCTATGGTGCACGTGTTATCAGCGAAGGAGGTTGGCAATCTGTACCAAAACTCACCTTTCCTGGTGGAGCGCTTATTGGCTGCTCTGCTGGATTTGTCAATGTTCCTCGTATCAAAGGATCACACAATGCCATCTTATCTGGCATATTAGCTGCCGATAGAATTGCTACCGCTCTCGCACAAGGGCGTGCCCATGATGAGGTTAAAGAAATCGAAGAACAGTGGCGAAAAGGGCTCATTGGCAAAGATCTTTATAAAGTGCGAAATGCCAAACCGCTCTGGGCAAAATATGGGACAAAATATGGAATTAAACTTGCTGGTTTTGATATGTGGTGGCAACAACTGTTCGGATTTTCCTTATTTAAAACACTCTCCCACGGAAAGGAAGATTATGCATGCCTTGAACCAGCAGAAAAATTTCAACCCATTTCTTACCCAAAACCAGATGGCGTTGTAACCTTTGATCGCCTTTCAAGTGTTGCCCTTTCCAATACGCATCATGAAGAAAATCAACCTTGTCATTTAAAAATAGCCTCATTAAAAAAGCAAAAGGACTCTGAATATGCAATCTATGGAGGACCCTCTACACGCTATTGCCCCGCCGCTGTCTACGAGTGGCTAGAGGATAATGATCATCTGACTTATATGATAAACGCTTCAAATTGCATACATTGTAAAACATGCGATATCAAAGATCCAAACCAAAATATCACTTGGATCTGTCCGCAAGGCAATGAGGGCCCCTTCTATCCCAATATGTAATTCCCCAATGTATAATCATTGTTCATTTTCCTAAAATTGAAATATACAAAACGCAATGGATAAAAATATTTCCCTCAGATCAGAAATCTATCAATCACCTTCCTGCATACGTTCTTTCACAATGTAAAAAGAACTCTATTCTCATATAAAATACTCTCTTCACCGCATGAATTTTTTCAATAGAAAAACATAACATATTTTTATCAAATTTTTTTTATTTAAATGACAAAACAATAATAAATATATTCTTGACAATTCTGCGATAAAGGAACAGTCGCGGTTCTCGAAAACCTGAAGGAAAATAAGCCCGTTCTACTTTATCCCCTCTCCCATATGATCCAAAATGCTTTTAGCCCTCTCATAAGAAACATCAATCGTTTTAACTAGCCAAGAGCCCCCTGAAGATGCGCTTCACATTTATTTTTTCTCCTACACTTTGCCAAGTAATGCTCACTCAAGAAAACCACGAATGAATGTAGAAAAAACATCGTGAGATAAAGAGATAAAGAGCATGCTCGTTCAAGCCCTTTATAATGTTTCTACTGATAATGACACGAAAAAATCTTTAATCTCACATTAACCTTTTATTTTTGCATTAAAGATAATCGCCTTGCATCTAACCTTTACCAATATACTGCCCTTTACCAATATACTGCAATGAATGTGTACAGATACCGTAAAAATAAGCAGATGCCAAGCCATGGAGACTATCGCTATTAGCAAAACACCTGATAAAAAACAAAATAGCTTTCATGACCACTCTATGACGCGTTTTATAGAGTTGTTTTTTATAAAGCTTGTGCTTTCGCTATTGCTTGTAAATCAACATCCAAATTGAACACAAGTGGTATATTTAAAAGAAAGATTAAGGTGAATGAAAGCTCTGCACGCCGTTCCAGCTTTTGTAGCTAGAGCAAAAATATTGCATATTCTATTTGAGTAATCTCTGAAACGAAAATACAGCTTCATTTAGCAAGAACATCAAATCTGAAAGGAAAAACTGTTTTCCTCTTTACTATCATCTGTCCATTCGGTTTTAAAACTTTCAAAAGCATCACAATATCCTCTAAAAAGAAGAGATAACGTATTGTCCCCGCTTTTATTACTTACGTTTTTTTATGGGAGCATATCCTTCAGAAAAAATAAGGTATCCAAAATTAAAGCAGACTTGTGTTGTTCAGTCATGGGCTTGTTTTTAAGAGATAGCTCTCATATCAAACAATAATTTTGCGACACTATTCGAAAAAGGTATAACGCAATCCTGTGAACGAACAGTTCCATATTTATGAAATAAAAAGTACAAGCTAACAGCATTATTTTCTCTGCGATCTCCAATGAGGCGATAATCTTTGTTTTAAGGAGGTTTCAAGATGCACAAAAATGATTTTGATTAATTGACTATAAGAAGAGCTGAGATAATGTTACGATATTTAAAGCTCCTAATTAATAGGCAAAATAATAAATTTTCCATTATAAATCAAATCTTTAAGATAAAATTTAGCCTTAAACTTTTCTAAGGTACTCATTATACTGTATACTGTTAAAGCTGTAGAGAATATGAAAAAATAAAGTATTTTGCTGATAAGAGCTTATATTTGATCAATAACAATACAGTCAGCTGCCAGTTAACTGTATGTGTTTCAAAAGGGGCTGTTTACATTTGCTCAGAAAAACAGTTTGGATATCAATAGATATATTTGAAAAATCGGCGTTATGGAAATAATCTAAAAAGCTTAGCTTTTCAAAGAGCACAAAGAAGCATGAGATTATAACATGAGTAAAGTTGTTTTTTGGTTCTCGAAGGAAAAACTTTATAGAAAATCATGGGGCTGATAGAATATTGGTTACATTTGGAATTTGTTTTACTGGAAAAAATAACGCGGATCAAAATAGATAATAATGTTAAATTAAGACGTTAAATATGAAATTATCTTATTGTAGTGTAATCGATTATTCGAGTAAGGTAAGCCTTTGTAATGATAAAAAATGTGCTGGTAAAAAATGAGCCAAAATGGCTTATGAGTATGGATAAAAATCTTGTGGTGAGGAGAATTTAATGAAAAGAAAAGAGCATGTGTGAAAAAGCATATTTTATAGGTGCGCATGCTTATTCTGCACCCGTTATAGAATCAGGGCTTTATCTTGTGGCAACACCTATCGGAAATCTTGCAGATATTACGCTTCGTGCTTTGCAAGTGCTTGCAGGAATTGATATTTTAGCGTGTGAGGATACGCGAGTAACACGTGTTTTGTTGGAACGTTACGGCATTCAAAAAAAAACTTTTCTCTATCATGAATATAATGCGCAAAAAGCGGGTCCGAAGCTCTTAGCGGCTTTAGCAGAAAACAAAACAGTAGCACTTGTTTCAGATGCCGGAACACCACTTATTTCTGATCCTGGATTTCGATTGGTAGAAGAGGCCCGTAAAGCTGGTCATAAAATTATTCCTATTCCTGGAGCATCCGCTCTTTTAGCCGCTCTTATACCGACAGGGCTTCCTACGGATAGCTTTTTTTTTGCAGGTTTTTTGAGTGCACGAAAGCTACAGCGCCGAAAACGGTTGGAACAATTAAAAGAGATTCCAGCAACTTTGATTTTTTATGAATCACCGCATCGTCTTGTTGAAACTTTACAGGATATGGTCACACTTTTTTCGGCTAATCGACCTGCTGCCATTTGTCGTGAATTAACAAAAAAGTTTGAAACAGTAGATGTTTCCAATTTGGGAAATTTGTTAGAAAATTACAGAAAACAAGCACATATTCGTGGGGAAATTGTTGTACTTGTTGGAGAATCATCTTCTTCTTTAAATGTGATAAGTGATCAAGAAATTGATGAAATGCTATTAGAACGCGCACGGACACATTCTGCTGCTCAAGCGGCAGCTTTTGTTGCAAAAAAAACCGGTTTAAAAAAGCAAGAACTTTTTCAGCGATTAATCTTTTTAAAAAATGCGTAAAATAATACAAAAAAAACGCAGACAAAAGTCTTTTTATCGAGGGATTCGTGCAGAAAAATTGGCAGCTTGGTGGCTACGTTGCAAAGGGTTTCACATTGCCGAAAGGCGTTTTAAAACAAAATGTGGAGAAATTGATTTAATTGCACGACGCGGAAATCTTGTGTTAATCGTTGAAGTTAAAGCACGTTCAACGTTGGCTGAAGCAATGGAAGCGGTTTCCCGAATGAATGAAAAGCGAATTGAGGCAGCTGCCGATATTTGGCTCGCACGGCAAAAAGATTATGCCCTTTTGTCTGTACGCTTTGATTTAATTGCAATTTTACCTTGGCGTTGGCCACAGCATATCCCTGCATTTTTTACATCTGATCAATAAAAGGCCTCCCCGTTTTAACCATATTCAATAAAAAACATTTCGTTTTTATGTGCATATGCGTTAAAAAGTGTGTAATAATTGAGCGCTATAAGGAGCGAAATATGGATGATTATGAAAAGTTTGCAACAGGTTTGCTCATCATTTTTGGAGCGCTAATTATTGGTGGGTTAATGGCAATGCATATTGTGCTTATGAATAAACCAGGTTTTTTATTTGCATTAGCCGCAGCTGTTGTTGGTTGGTTTTCTGCTTTTGCCGTTCTCTTTGACAAGCCCAAAATCTATTTGGTTTTGATTATTCTTGCTATGTTATGTGTTGCTTCTTCAATTAGCGTTTATGTTAGTTAAAACACCTGAGATGTTGATTGAAATTCCTTTTAAAATATGAAACTGAGAAATAGATAATGAGACTTGGCTTTTTGGGAACGGGTACAATCAGTGCTTCAATGGTGAATGGCTTAATGACAAGCAACTTTGATGTTTCTTCCATTATTGTTTCGCCTCGCAATGCACAAACAGCAAAGCGCCTTTCACGTACTTATGATAAAGTTATGATTGCTGAAAATAACCAAGCGTTGCTCGATGTTAGTGATTGTGTTTTTCTTTGCTTGCCCAACCAAATTGCAGAAGACGTTTTGTGCTCTCTTCGTTTTCGTCCAGAACAGCTGGTTATTTCCGTACTTGCTATGGTAAAAGCAGCAGAAATAGAAGAGTGGATTAATCATAAAGTTTATCGTGCTGTTCCATTACCTTTTGTTGCAGAATGCAAAAATTTGACACCAATCTATCCCAATCATCCCTTTTTACGCACTTTATTTGATGCATTGGGGGGCACATTGGTGCTGGATAAGGAAGAGCAGTTTAATCTTTTTATGACAGCTGGTTCACTTATGGGAGTATATTTTAATTTTATAGAAACTGCCCATCAATGGTTTATAACACAAGGGTTAAAAAAACAACAATCAGCAGAATTCCTTACCATGATGTTTGGAAATCTTACAGATGAAATGCGTAAAACTATAGCAACGGATCGTTCTGTATCTCTCGATTTTTCACTGCTTGAAAAAGAGTTTTCAACAAAGGGTGGAACAAATGAATTTTTGTCAAATTACTTTTCTCAACAAGGGGGAAGGAATGCTTTAACAATGGCTCTTGAAGCTACTTTGCAAAAAATGAATGCTTCTAAAAAGAAATTTTAAGATTTATATCAAGAAAACTCGTATCAAAAAATGATTTTTAAAATATTTTTTACAACCTTTTACAATTTTTCTAAATTATTTTTATTTTCGGTCTTCTTCTTTTTGCCTCAAGTCCAATATTTTTTCTACCTCACGGCTCTAGCTCTTCAATTTTGTTCCCCTTCAGGTTATCCAAACGCATGAATAATTTTTTGTTTATTTAACCTATATATTCCATTCACACATTAAAACTTCCTCTTACAAAGAAGCGACTATTTTTATGTCTTTCATGATTGTGTTTTAATAAACTCTCTTAAACACCCCCCCATTCAAAAGAGTTGATTTTTTATTTGATCAACAATTTTACGATATAGTTTAGCATGCTCTTCACTAGGCTTAGCAACAAAAATAGGGATTCCCTCATCTGAAGAAAATCTTAAAGCTGCATCAAGCGGTATTTCCGCTAAGAAAGGGACTTCTCGACGTTCTGCTTCTGCCCGTGCACCACCATAGCCAAAAATATCATAGCGTTTTCCCGTATCAGGAGCGATAAAATAACTCATATTCTCAATGAGTCCTAGAATAGGAACATTAACTTTCATGAACATTTCTATTGCTTTACGCGCATCCACTAAAGCAAGATCTTGGGGCGTAGAAACAACCAACGCACCTGTTAATTGTACCTGTTGGGCAAGCGTTAATTGTGCATCCCCTGTACCGGGCGGCATATCAACGACTAAAACGTCCAAAGGGCCCCATACAACATCTCGTAACAATTGCGTTACAGCTGCCATAACCATAGGACCGCGCCAGACCACCGGCTTTTCTTCCTCCACCAAAAATCCCATCGACATCAATTTCAGTCCAAATTTTTCAAGAGGTTGAAGCTTTTTTTCTCCAATAAGCTGTGGTTTTTGATTAACAAGTCCTGTCAAACGTGGCAACGAAGGACCATAAATATCAGCATCCATCACCCCCGTCTTGAAACCAGAATCTTGTAAAGCTAAGGCGATATTTATTGCCATCGTAGATTTCCCGACCCCTCCTTTTCCAGAAGCAACAGCAATCACATGCCTCACACCTTCTATGGGCATTTTGATCGGTAAGAGATTGGCTCTCCGACTAGGTGCTGTCTTTGTTATTTTTTCTGCTGTAAGTGTAACAACAGCAGATTTCACTCCCTCCAAAGCACATACCACCTTTTCAGCAGAACGACGCAATGATTCCCATTTTTGCACACCTCCATCAGGAACTGTAATGGAAAAGAAAACCTTACCATCAGCAATCAATATTTCTGAAAGAAGACCCAACGACACAATATCGCTTTCAAGATCTGGTCCTTTGATTGTACGTAATACGTTGCGGACAGCCTCACTTGTGATAAGATCCATGTTCTTTCCTCTCTATAAAAATACTAGCAAATATAAGCATAAGAACGAAAAATACTTACAAAGTTCATCACCTGATAATTTTGTTCATCACTTGATAATTTTCTACTTTACTCAGCATTATAAAGTATACATCTCTTATCTCTTTAAAAATATGAAACCATCCTTAAAATAAAGAAGCTCAAACATAAAATCTGCTATAAAATCCTATCAATCACGTTTGTGTTACAACCACTTTAATGAATATTCTGATAAAAATTTTGTAAAAACAAAAACTGAAAAAAACTCTTAATCTTAAAGGATATTTTAAATTGAGCATAGCAGTAATTAGTCACACCTTCTTTAATTATTTAAGTCCCTAGCCATTTATGTTCTGTAGATTCAATCGTTATTTTCTAACACTCCTACAGTATTGTAAAAAGCGTTACAGATAGTTATAAGGTGTTTTGTATTCTTTCAAGAGAGAGAAAAACAATCTAAGATTGACTTTTTTTATATTTTTCCTTATGGGTTAACAGCCATATGATAGGATAAAATTGTTTATCTCGCGCATAACTACTCATAAAACGAAGATTAAGAAGGGCCGCACTCCGCGGTATTTAAATAAATGAAACGTACTTACCAACCCTCTAAACTTGTCCGTAAACGCCGCCATGGGTTTCGTGCACGCATGGCCACAGCTGGAGGACGTAAAGTTATTGCTGCAAGACGTGCTCGTGGACGTAAGCGGCTTTCTGCTTAACCATTTAAATTTTCACAACCGTTGAGGATTGCTCATCGTTTCTTCGTTGTGAAACTTTTATTATGAACCTACAATGTCTGCTTGCAGGCATTTAATGAAATTGCGAAATATTCTTTTATGAAGAAAAAACATCCCTGCCGTATTCGCAAAAGAGCAGACTTTTTGGCTGTCCGTACAGGAGAAAAACGACGTGGTCCTTTATTTTTGCTCGAAGTTAAATCTCGTGAACAAACAACAGAAAGAAAAGATTCTCTTTTTGCACGTGTAGGCTTCACTGTTACCCGTAAAAACGGTAACGCTGTGAAACGTAATCGTATCAAAAGGCGCTTGCGTGAGGCCGTGAGAGTTGGTGTAACAAACCACATGGAAGCAGGAACAGACTATGTCATTGTAGCGTACCGTGATGTGTTACATGCACCTTTTACATCCTTGATTAGTGAATTAAATCGGCGAATAAAACCAAAAATTAAACATCAGCAACAACAACAAGGGTGTACGGATGGAATATAATCGCAATTTCTTTATCGCTATTGGCTTATCTTTCGTAGTGCTCATCGCATGGCAATTTCTTCATGTTGCTCCCAAACAAGCAAAGTTACAAAAACAACAAGTCATCGCACAGCAATTGTCAAAACAACAATCAGCCCTTTCTACTACCACGACAGATTTTTCTGATGATACCTCAACGTATCAAGCTACATCTATCATCGAACAGCCCATGACACCTGAAATCCGGAAAGCTGTATTGGACAAAACAGAGCGTATTGCGATCAAAACCAATGAACTGGAAGGCTCTATTAATCTTGTTGGTGCACAATTTGATGATCTTCACCTCAAAAAATATCGTTTAACAGTCGATAAAAAATCACCGGAAATCGATTTGCTAAATCCTAAAGGTTTCAAAACAACCTACCTTGCTGAATTTGGTTTTGCAAGTGCGTCTTTGCCAGCAAAAGCCTTGCCACAATCGGATACAAAATGGCAAATAGAGGGAAACAATACAATCCTGACTCCTTCAACACCCATCACTTTAATTTATAATAATGGACAGGGACAAATCTTCCGGCGGACCCTTTCTGTTGATAATCATTTCATGTTTACCATTGAGGATTCTATCAGCAATGAAAGTGATCAACCAATACATCTCTCGTCCTATGCCCGCGTTGCACGTGCTGCACCACCAGAACATACAAATGCAACCTATTTACTTCATGAAGGTATGATAGGTATTGCAGGAGATTCGCTCAAAACTGAAAAATATAAAACCTTAGCAGAGCTTGACCCAAATCCTGATAATGGGCAAAAAAGCATGACTTTTTCCAAAGTAACAGGAGGTTGGATTGGTATTACCGATAAATATTGGGCTGTAGCAGTTATTCCCCCGCAAAATAAAGAATATACAAGCCGTTTTATTTATTTTGATCGTTTGCAAACGCATTATCAGTCTGACTTGCTAGGGTCGCTTTTAACGATTGCCCCAAATGAAACAAAAACTGTTACAAATCGTCTTTTTGCTGGTGCAAAACAAGTTGAAATTATTAATAATTATCAAAATGACCTAAAAATAAAAAAGTTTGCTCTTTTAATTGATTGGGGCTGGTTTGATTTCATCACCAAACCAATGTTTTCCCTCATTGATATTCTTTATAAACAAACAGGGAATTTTGGTATCGCCATCCTTCTTGTCACAGTTCTCTTAAAAACTCTTCTTTTCCCTCTAGCCAATAAATCTTATAAATCTATGGCACGCATGAAGCTTTTACAACCGCGGTTGCTAGAAATAAAAGAAAAGTATCCCGATGACCAAACCAAACAACAAAAGGCAATAATAGATCTATATAAAACCGAAAAAATAAATCCCCTTGCAGGCTGTTGGCCAATGTTGGTTCAATTCCCAATATTCTTTGCTCTTTATAAAGTTCTCTATATCACTATTGAAATGCGCCATGCCCCTTTCTTTGGCTGGATTAAAGATTTAGCGGCACCCGATCCAACTTCTCTTTTTAACTTGTTTGGTCTCTTGCCATATACAACGCCAACATTTCTTATGATTGGTGCATGGCCTTTGATTATGGGAATAACGATGTTTTTACAAATGCGTATGAATCCTGCTCCTCAAGACCAAACCCAAGCGATGATATTCACATGGATGCCTGTTGTCTTTACTTTTATGCTCGCCTCTTTCCCTGTTGGTCTCGTCATCTATTGGGCATGGAACAATATATTATCAATCATTCAGCAAGGTATCATGATGAAGCGCCAAGGAGTTAAAATTGAGCTTTTTGATAATCTGAAAGCCATCTGGAGAAGATCACCCAAAAAAGAAGTGCATGAATGACAAGAGATTCTTCCCTTTCTGGAATTTTTTCTCGCAATTGGATTTTTATTCGTGGTGTACCAGAAATACGCTTTCTCCCCCCTGAAGGACCACCAGAAATTGCATTTGCAGGTCGTTCCAATGTTGGAAAATCATCTTTAATCAACGCACTCGTCCAACAAAAAAGCTTAGCACGTACCTCAAATACACCAGGACGGACTCAAGAGCTTAATTATTTTGTCCCCGATGGATTCAGTGGGCAACTAGGAGACCTTCCCCCTCTAGCATTAGTAGATATGCCTGGTTATGGTTTTGCTGCTGCTCCTAAAAATCTTGTTGATGCGTGGACAAATTTGATTTTTAGCTATTTACGGGGGCGCACAACGTTAAAACGTGTATATATCTTGATTGATTCACGGCACGGAATCAAAAATAATGATGAAGATGTTCTTGCTCTCCTTGATAAAGCAGCTGTTTCTTATCACATTGTTTTGACAAAAAGCGATAAAATCAAATCAAATGCTTTGGAAAAATTAATTATGAGCACACAAACAAAGCTTCTTAAACGCCCAGCAGCTTATCCTGAGCTTCTTGTAACCTCTTCAGAAAAAGCTATCGGTTTAGAAGAATTACGTGCTGCCATTTTGCAAACCATCGCATAAGAGAACAATTCCTAGTCATTAACAATTTATTAATTATAATTACTAGCAACTACTAATGATCTTGTACTTCTAGTCAAGCATCTTTATAAAAATGATTACTTGAAAGAATTCTCTTCAACTCTATTTGATAGTGTAAATTATGCTGACACTTTTTCACTCTCCCCTATCCTCTGCCTCGCGCTTCATACGCCTCATTCTTGGGGAATATGGTGTAACCACTCAACTGATTGAAGAATATGAATGGGCAAGAAGACACGAATTTCTAGCCCTCAATCCCGCTGGTCATGTTCCTGTTTTTCTCGATGAACACGAGGTTCCATTATCAGGTCCTCTTGTTATCTGCGAATATTTAGACGAAACACATGGAAGTTTACGACAAGAAAATAAGCTCTTTCCAGAAAATCCTTTAGATCGTGCGGAAGTACGCCGTCTCAATGACTGGTTCTTAAATAAATTCGAAAATGAAGCAACGCGCCATATCGTACGAGAACGAATCCATAAACGTGAAATGCCACTTGCCATTGGCGGTGGTGCTCCTAATTCACAAATTTTACGCAATGCACGTGCTAATATTTTACCACATATGAACTATCTCAATTGGCTCTGTGCCTCTCGCGATAGCTTAGTCGGTTCTGCCTTGTCCTATGCAGATCTAGCAGCAGCAGCCTCTATTTCTGTACTTGACTTTCTAGGGGAAATTGACTGGGAACAATCTCCTGCTGCCAAAGACTGGTATATGAGAATTAAATCACGCCCTTCTTTTCGTTCTCTTTTAACAGATCGCGTCCGCGGAATTGTTGCAAGTGCTCACTATGCAGATCTTGATTTCTAGCCTTCTCTCACAAACAAAAATAAAAGTGATATTTTATCTAAAGGATATTTATAGGTTTATGAATTTTTATGCATGCGTATAAACAATATAATAATACATTGATTTATGATCGTATTAAACAGAGAATAAAACCCATTATAATTGAATCACAAAAATCACTTTCTTATCGTGTCACAAAAAAGATCAGCACAGGGATAAAAAATACTTAAGAAAGGATTTTAAAGACTCTCTTTAAATACAAGAGCTGTAGCATCATTAGAAGCTAGGCAAATAAAATAACAATACTTAACGCATGTTATACTCCATTCTCCCCAATATATGAAAAAACGCATTGCATAATATATATCCTATTTTCTTTATAATAAACAAAGCCTCATCATGCGTTTTTACAACATAACAATTTTTTCAACTGACTTTCCTAAAAGATGAAGAATCCGCCCAACTCTCGTGTGTAAATAATCCAACTTCTTGTTAGCCCCTTGTTTTTACCCCTTTTTACGTGATTTTATCTATGGATAACGTATTGATATACAATGATAAATAATCGTTTTCTTATGCGTCACAAATGGAATTGATGAGTGAAAATGACTAAGTTAAAACATTAAAGGCTAACAAAACGTATGATAATGTTGATTTGCTCTATTTATGAAGCATAAAGATAGTGGCGCAGAATAGATTTTATATTATTCATGGATATTCTCTCGTGATACCACTCACGAGCACTATCATAAAATAAGTTTAGAAGAATTGATAAATATTTCTTTAAGAAAAGCGCATGAATTGACAACATAGGTCTATTTTGTTTGGGAGATCTTATTTTGCATGAAGAACGCTCCCCTTTAAAGAACGAAAAAAAAGCGTAAAGTAATACACAATCTTCATAAGGTTTCATAAGCAAACCTTACTTAAGAATATTCATCTCACACTCTAACGAAAAACATCTCTATTTAAATTTGTAGATCTTATATCACTTGCTCTAAACAACAGTGTTTTACAGCACAACAAGATAAATTAAAGCAGGAAAAAATTTTTCTATAAAGAAAAAGAACCATTGGAAAGAAGGCAAGAATTTGCCTATACTGCACAGTAAAGTATCATAAGGAGATAAAAATGCGCCTTACAGTTGTTGGTGCAAATGGAAGAATGGGACGTGAACTCATTACAGCAATCCAGCAGAGGAAAGATGTAGAGCTTTGTGCTGTTCTTGTACGTAAAGGTTCACCGTTTGTAGGAAAAGATGCCAGTGCATTAATTGGTTCAGATTCTCTTGGGATTAGTATCACTGATGATCCCGAAAATGCCTTTTCTAATACAGAAGGTATTTTAGATTTTTCACAACCAGAAGCCAGCATTCTTTATGCTAACTACGCTGCTCAAAAAAGCCTTGTCCATATTATTGGCACCACAGGATTTAGCAAAACAGAAGAAGAAAAAATTGCAGATTTTGCGAAATATACAACTATTGTCAAATCTGGGAATATGAGCCTTGGAATAAATCTTTTAGCCAACCTTGTAAAGAAAGCCGCTAAAGCATTAGAAGCCGATGATTTTGATATCGAAGTTTATGAAATGCATCACGCTAACAAAGTTGATGCTCCTTCTGGAACAGCCCTTCTTCTTGGCCAAGCAGCAGCTGAAGGCCGCAATGTTATGCTTAAAAATGTGTGTGTCAATGAACGCAATGGTCATATAGGTAAACGCAAAAAAGGCGCCATTGGCTTTTCCTGTTCACGTGGTGGGACAGTTGTTGGAGAACACAGTGTCATTTTTGCTGGTTCCAATGAGCGCATTGTTCTTTCACATACAGCGCAAGAACGCTCTATCTTTGCCAATGGCGCATTAAAAGCAGCTTTATGGGCACAAAATCATGAAAGCGGTCTTTATTCAATGTTCGATGTTTTGGGATTGAACGATGAATTTTAAACAATCAATAGAATAGAGGCAATTTATAATGGGACGCATACTTACACTAATTCGTCATGGACAAAGTGAATGGAATCTCAAAAACCTTTTTACCGGTTGGAAAGATCCCGATTTAACAGAAAAAGGTCATGCAGAAGCGATAGCAGCAGGAAAAAAACTGAAAGAATATGGTTTGAGGTTTGATATCGCTTATACATCTGCCTTACAGCGAGCTCAAAAAACCGCTCAGCACATTTTAGAGCAAATGGGACAATCAGATTTAGAAGTGATAAAAAATCCCGCATTAAATGAACGTAATTATGGTGATCTTTCTGGTTTAAATAAAGATGAAGTACGCCAACAATGGGGGCAGGAGCAAGTGCAAATGTGGCGCCGCTCCTATACGATTGCGCCGCCGAATGGAGAAAGCCTACGCGATACCGGTGCACGCATCTGGCCTTATTATCTTTACCATATCCAGCCTTATATTTTGCGCTCCCAAACTGTTTTGATCGCAGCACATGGAAATTCTCTTCGTGCTCTTATTATGGCGCTTGAAGGTCTCTCCGGTGAGGAAATTATATCTCAAGAATTAGCGACCGGCATTCCTATTATTTACACATTTAATCCGGATTCAACAATTTTATCAAAGACAGTCCTCACACCTTAAACTTCTAAAATCATGATCTCCCTCAAAAGTTCAATGCTATCGTTTTAAGCTGAAAAAATAAATTCTATAATTTTATTGACAGAGTTGCTTCATGCGCTTAGATGGATTTTATAAGCCCAAATGGCGGAATTGGTAGACGCGCAGGTTTCAGGTACCCGTGCCGTAAGGCGTGGAGGTTCGAGTCCTCTTTTGGGCACCATGCTCTTTTTTATCCAAAACAATTTATTGATTTTCCATATGTTTTTTACAGTGAGGGACGCGTAAATAAAAGTGAGGGAATAGGATTTTCTAACATTTCTCTATAAAGCACGCTTCGCACAATGTTTCTAATGTTTCTTTGAAGTCTGCTAACGCTTCTTGATGTAAGCCATCTAAAAGTCTCATAAACGCAACAACAGTTTCACGTTGCAACGGAGTAGAAGGTTTTATTATGATGCTTTTTCGACAAGAATAGGCTTCTTTTTTTAAGAGAGAAGCCATTGCTTTATCTAAACCATAAAGCTCTATGATCTTTTCTTCCAGTTCTACAGGAACAGATTTTTTGCCAATTTCTACAGCAGATAAAAATGATACAGATATGTCTAATTTCTTAGCCATATCTAAGAGGCGTTCTGAATGATCAACCCGAAGTTTCCGTAAAATTTTACCAAAAGATGTAACCATATAAAAAGTCCTATTAGAGAAGAAATATTTTCTTCTGATTCTAACAAATCTTTTTATGATTTTCTTCAATTATTGCGAATCAGAACTTCTTTTCGAGGTGTTTTTTTAGCAAAACCAGATGTCCAAAGGGTCTCTAATTCTAAAAAGTCAAAATCCTTAAAGATCTCTCGAACCGCATCACAATCATTGAGACTCAAGACAAATTTGCCTTGTATGCTTTTGAGAACTTTTGCCATACTCACAAAATCATCTTCAACAAAATTCCCAGAGCTGTAACACTTCTTCTTTACAAGATAAGGCGGGTCTAAATAAAATAAACTGTCGGGTGTATCAAAAAGTTCGACAACTCGCTCCCACGATAAATTTAAGATTGTTGTATCAAGAAGCTTCTGTCTAACACGCCGCATCCTTGATAACAGCTTATCGGGATTAAATGCTATAGGCTTTTTCCTTCCAAAGCTAAAAGAGACATAATCTTTTTTCCCATACATCACACAACGTTGGAGAAACAAAAAACGTGCGGCTCTTTCAACTTTGGAAAGGCTTTCTGGGGCAATAGATGCAAGTTCAAAAAACAACTGTCTTGAACAAACAAACCATTCTAGTCGTTTAGCTAAATCATCAAAGTCATTTTGAACACATTGAAACAGGTTCGTAATCTCTCCATTCAGATCATTAATAACGGAATATTTTGCTGGTCTTTTATTTAGGAAAATAACACCAGAGCCTAAAAACGGTTCAACATAGGTTTCATGGTCAATATTATTTAAAATCGGTATAATTTTCTTACGCAGATAGTGTTTACCACCCATCCACGCAAACAATGTTTGTGTAAATTCTTGTTTCATCATATTTTTAAAGGAGAGATTTGATATCTAACTTTTTGTTATCCACTTTTTGAGGTGTGAGAAACTATTCTCTATGGCGTCCACAAAACGGGAAAAATCTATTACGAACATAAAGACAATAAAGGCTATCAATTTCATGATGCGTGACATCATCTTTAAGCCTTGATAGGTCTCTATCATCTCGTGAAGGAGTTGTTGTTCTTTTTCTGTAAGACCTTTATCTTTGCTGCTTCGTTTCTTGACCATCTTTCCAACCACATAAATGGGCTCCCTGCTTGTTATGCTTCAAAATATCTCTTGCAAGGTTGGAACTGATGACCTCAACATCCTGATTATCCAAATAAATGGGCAACCAGCCACCACAAGAAACAGACCTATTTGCCGCGCACCCAACGAGAAAGTTCAGAGCGCACACCAGCATCACTTTTTCGATTAACTTCATTTTCTACCTCAAGACGGGTTGTTGCTGTCTTTAAAGCATTCTCTGTTTGCTTTTGCCGTTCGCTTTGCTTGCCAAGCTGAAATGCCTTGGCTAAAGCCATAAAAAAAACGGCTAAAGCCGCTGTAAACATAAGAGAATATTTCTTTAGCCAAAAAATCATAAGCGTTGCTCCCGAAACCGCTTGGCGACAATCACTATGCCCGTTACAGCCGCTAAAACCATGATGCCTGCTAATGCCCATTGCACCGGTCCATTGCCTGCTAACAAGCCGCCAAAACCAGAACAAGACCCTATAATCGGGGCAAGTGCTTCTATTTTAAGAAGTCCTGTTGCCGTTTTCGTTTCTACCCTTTGATAATTCGAAGAAACATAAGCCCCTTTTACCCATAATCCCGCTTCTGCTGCTCGACGGTTGGCTAAACCAGCAAGAGGCTTCCCACCGACCTTATTCCATTTCTGTAATTCAACAGGAACGGCTTCATAATCGCCTTGATTAAGCTTCTTCAACAATGTTGACTTGCAAAAAGCAGCTTTTCCTACATTATAGCAAAACGAGACCAATGCCGCGAATTGGCAATCCGTTAACGAAACCGTGACCGATTCCTCTACCGTCTTCTCAAATTGCTTTAAGTCCTCACAAAGAATTTTTTCCGCTTGCTCTTTGTTAATACACATGCCTTTTTTGACAAGGGGGTGACCCGCATTGCTGGTGTGACCATAACCAATCGTCCAAACACATGCCGTATCTCTATAAGCCTCTAAACGCAATCCTTCCCATTGTTTGATAAGTTCTAATCCTTCTTTCGATATCTTTCTCATCTGACGCTCCATAAAAAAAGCCCCACAAAAGTGAGGCTGGATAAAAATGTTTTTTTATGATCTCTATTGGCTATGCTCTTTGATCAACTGTTCGACTTCTTCAACACGAAAGCCAAGTTGAAAGAGCGGTGCATATTCGCTTTCCTGTAATTCATACTGACAACGCTTTTCGACAAAATCACCATTTGAATCAAACGGTATTTCTGTTGTTCGACAAACCTTATGCGTATCATCTTCTACCCCCTCTTCCCCTTCACTGAGTTCTTTGACAAAAAACCAATAAAAACGCGTTGTCAAAAGCATCTCTAGCCTTCTTACTGTTTCAACTTTGTCAAAAGAAAGCATGTTCAGATAATCTTCTTTGCTATTTAAATGTTCTGGA
>NZ_JBHIRU010000016.1:0-24716 GCF_042197425.1 Bartonella sp. AA126HLJHH | reverse complement strand
TCTTCCCATGATCAACGTGACCAATCGTACCAATATTAACATGCGGTTTTGTTCGTTCAAACTTGCTCTTCGCCATTTGAGCTCTCCATTTTCCGTCCAAGCCAAGGACTAAGTTAAAAATTAATTACCAACCTGAAATTACGCGTATTTCTTTTGAATCTCCAAAGCAACAGCTGAAGGCACAGGCTCGTAATGATCAAACTGCATTGTATACTGCGCACGCCCCTGACTCATAGAGCGAAGAGTATTCACATAACCAAACATATTTGCCAAAGGAACCATTGCATTCACAATCGTTGCAATGCTGCGCGCTTCAGTTCCTGAAATCTGTCCCCGACGAGAATTGAGATCACCAATAACATCACCAACATAATCATCTGGTGTAACAACTTCCACCTTCATGATCGGCTCAAGAAGCTGTGCACCAGCCTTTTTTGCCCCATCACGAAAAGCCGCACGAGCAGCAATCTCAAAAGCCAAAACCGAAGAATCAACATCGTGATAGCCACCATCAATGAGAGTCGCTTTTACACCAAGCATAGGAAAGCCCGCAAGAGGACCTGACCCCATAACACTCTCAATCCCTTTTTGGACACCGGGAATATATTCTTTAGGAACAGCACCACCAACAATCTTTGACTCAAAAATAAAGTCATCACCATCATGAGGCTCAAAAACAATTTTCACACGAGCAAATTGACCTGCACCACCCGATTGTTTCTTATGCGTATAATCAATTTCCGCCATTTTAGTAATTGACTCACGATAAGCAACTTGAGGCTGCCCAACATTTGCTTCAACCTTAAACTCACGCCGCATACGATCAACAATAATATCAAGATGAAGCTCACCCATTCCAGCTATAATAGTCTGACCAGATTCCTCATCCGATTTAACACGAAATGAAGGATCTTCGGCTGCTAGACGGTTAAGAGCAATACCCATTTTTTCTTGATCTGCTTTTGTCTTCGGTTCAATTGCAATCTCAATAACAGGCTCTGGAAATTCCATCCTCTCCAAAATAACAGGCTTCAAAGGATCACAAAGAGTATCCCCTGTTGTCGTCTCCTTAAGTCCTGCAAGAGCAACAATATCACCAGCAAATGCTTCTTCAATATCCTCACGAGAATTTGAATGCATTTGAAGCATACGCCCCAAACGCTCTTTTTTCTTTTTCACAGTATTCTCAAGAGAAATACCTTTCTGAACTTTACCTGAGTAAATACGACAGAACGTCAATGAACCAACAAAAGGATCATTCATAATTTTAAAAGCAAGCATAGATAACGGAGCATCATCAGAAGATTCGCGTGTCGTCTCAGCCTCAGTCTTTACATCAATACCCTTAATCGCCGGAATATCAATTGGAGAAGGAAGATAGGAAACAACAGCATCCAAAAGTGGCTGCACCCCCTTGTTTTTAAAAGCCGTACCACAAAGAACCGGATGAAACTGAACTTCTACTGTCCCCCTACGAATGAGAGAAACAAGCTGCTCGTTGGTTGGCATAACACCTTCCAAATAAGCCTCTGTCGCAGCTTCATCAACCTCCACAGCCATCTCAATCAATTTCTCGCGATATTCTTCAGCTTTCTCCTTTAAATCAGAGGGAATTTCACTTATCACTGCCGAGGCACCAATAGAACCATCCCACTTTAAAGCCTTCATTTCTACAAGATCAACAACACCTTCAAAGTCATTTTCAGCACCAATCGGCAACTGCAAAACAAGCGCTTTAGCACCTAACCGAGAACCAACCATCTCCACACTACGATAAAAGTCAGCTCCTATTTTGTCCATTTTATTAACAAAAACCATACGAGGCACGCGATACTTCTCAGCTTGCCGCCAAACAGTTTCCGTCTGAGGCTCCACACCAGCATTTGCATCCAACAAGGCTATTGCACCATCAAGAACACGCAAAGAGCGCTCAACTTCAATCGTAAAATCAACGTGCCCTGGCGTATCAATAATATTAAAGCGACGCTTCCGACCATCTTGCCCTTCCCAAAATGTTGTTGTCGCAGCAGACGTAATCGTAATACCACGCTCCTGCTCCTGCTCCATCCAATCCATTGTAGAAGCACCATCATGGGTCTCGCCAATTTTATGATTCTTACCGGTATAGAACAGAATACGTTCAGTCATCGTAGTCTTACCAGCATCAATATGCGCCATAATACCAAAATTACGATAATCTTCAATTTTATATTCGCGAGCCATTATATTTGCCTTAGTTTAAAACTTCTACCAGCGATAGTGAGAAAAAGCACGATTAGCTTCAGCCATACGATGAACATCTTCACGCTTTTTCACGGCAGAACCACGATTATTAGCCGCATCCATCAATTCACCAGATAAACGCTCAACCATCGTCGTTTCATTCCGACCACGTGCCGCCGCAATCAACCAACGAATAGCAAGAGCCTGACGACGATCAGGACGAACATCAATCGGAACTTGATAAGTAGCGCCACCAACACGGCGTGAACGAACCTCAATGTGAGGAGCAACATTCTCTAAAGCTCGATGAAATAGAGCCACAGGATCTGTTTTTACTCTTTTTTCCACAGAATCGAGCGCACCATAAACAATACGCTCTGCAACTGATTTTTTACCATCAAACATAATGGCATTCATAAATTTCATAATAACCAAATCACCAAATTTTGGATCTGGATTAATCTCACGCTTTTCTGCTCTATGACGACGGGACATTGGCTTTGTCTCTCAATATTATTTTGGACGCTTCGCGCCATACTTTGAACGACGCTGTTTACGATTCTTGACACCCTGCGTATCAAGCAAACCACGAATAATGTGATAACGAACTCCTGGCAAATCTTTCACACGACCACCACGAATCATTACAACAGAGTGCTCTTGAAGATTATGTCCCTCTCCAGGAATATAACCAATCACCTCAAATCCATTCGTCAAGCGAATTTTAGCAACTTTACGAAGAGCAGAATTAGGTTTCTTCGGTGTTGTTGTATAAACACGCGTACAAACACCACGTTTCTGCGGATTCGACTGCAGAGCAGGAACCTTATTACGTTTAACTGGCGCCACACGCGGCTTGCGAATCAACTGGTTTACGGTAGGCATGCAACCTTCCTCTTTTCGATCTACATTCGTCTCACCCAATCGGGCTTTTCTATTTTCATTTCTATCCACCCCAACAAAATCGAAGCAGATATCTAAGTCTACACACAAAATCGGGCATACCTGTACAAAACAGTTTACCCGACCATAAGCAGAGAAGGCAATAGCCTTTTGCACTAGCATTTGCTTTTAATCTTCTTAACACCTGTGAATAATTTTCCGGCTCATATCCAAAACACCTGATTACATCCACATCGGTTATGTTCATTTCTAATAGCGAGAACACGTACATTCGTCAAGAACTAAACAGCAGAAAGTTTTTAAAAATGAAAATAAATTAAATTTTAAAGCTTTAAATTTGCTTTTACCGCTACTCTTGATAAATTAATTTACCATAGTAATATCCCCTATAAACAAAAAAACAGCGATGTGACTGTAGTAAAACATAGCAGTAAATTGAATTGCATATTTGATATCTAATGATGAGCACCATGAAAATAGCAACGTGGAATATTGCTGGAATAAAAGCGCGACATGAAACATTATGTCAATGGTTGCAGCAAAGCCAACCGGACATAGTCTGTTTACAGGAAATTAAAAGTATTGATGAAAATTTTCCACGCGATACAATTGAAAATTTAGGTTACCATATAGAAACACACGGACAAAAAAGTTTTAATGGCGTTGCGATTCTCTCTAAAAAAACACCAGATGAAGTGATCCGTCGATTACCAGGCAATGATAATGATAAACAAACACGTTACATTGAAGCTGTTTATTCAACAAACAAAGGTGTTGTTCGTGTTGCATCTCTCTATTTGCCAAATGGGAATCCTATTGAGAGTGAAAAATATTCCTATAAGATAGAATGGATGGAAAGATTATATACACATGCAAAATCATTGCTTGCGTATGAAGAACCTCTTATTCTAGCAGGTGATTATAATGTCATCCCCACTCCATTAGATGCAAAAAAACCTCAAGAATGGTATCAAGATGCCTTATTTCTTCAAGAAACAAGAAAAGCATTCCAACGTATTCTTCATTTAGGTTTTTATGATGCTATCCGGAATGTCACCGATACTCCCTCCTTCAGTTTTTGGGATTTTCAGGCAGGTGCCTGGCCTAAGAATAATGGGATTCGCATTGATCATTTATTATTATCACCAGAAGCTGTTGATCAATTAATTTGCGCTCATAGCCAAACAGAAGTAAGGGGATATCAAAAACCATCCGACCACGTTCCTGTTTGGATTCACCTTAATATCAATTAAGAAAGTAAAATCCTCATTTCATGAGACAACAAAAAAATTCCACTCAAAAATAATAACTATGCTACAGCATATAAACAGTATATCTTAAGCAAATAAAATAAAAATAAATGAATGGAGGACATAAATGAAGAAATCATTATTAATGCTTATTGCAGCAACGGCCATTGGATTCTCAAGTTTCGCGCATGCTGAACATGATACTCTTGAAAAAATAAAACGAACAGGGGAAATTACTTTAGGTGTCCGTGAATCATCTGGTTTAGCCTACGCCCTTGGTAATAATAAATATGTAGGTTTTCATACAGAAATGGCAGAACGGATCATTGATGATATCTCAAAAAAAATTGGTAAACCAATTAAAATTCATTATCTTCCCATCACTTCTCAAAATAGAATTCCTCTCTTAAAAAATAAAACCTATGATTTTGAGTGCGGCTCAACAACACATGATATTGCCCGCAGTAAAGAAGCAGCATTTGCTTATACGACATACATTGAAGAGGTTCGGATTGCTGTAAAGAAAAACTCTAACATTAAATCTCTTGAGGATTTAAATGGAAAAACAGTTGCAACGACCACCGGTACAACATCTGTTCAACTTATTCGTAAAAATAAACGTGCAAAAAACATTCAGTTTAAAGTTTTAAAGGGGAAAGATCACGGAGATAGTTTTTTATTATTAGAATCTGGTAAGGCAGATGCTTTTGTCATGGACGCTTCAATTCTTGCTGGACATATTGCTAAATCAAAGAATCCATCTGATTATGTCATTCTTGATACTGTACTTTCAGTCGAACCTATTGCCTGTATGCTCAGATTAAATGACAAAAAATTTGAACAAACAATCAACGATAGTATCGTACGTCAGATTAAAGATGAATCACTGGAAAAGCTTTATAATAAGTGGTTTATGAAACCGATCCCACCTGCTAACACTGTTATGAACCTTCCCTTATCAAAACAAACAAGATATGCTTGGGATCACCCAAATAATAAGCCTCGAGAAAGCTACGCAGAAAAAGATTTATAGAGTTTAATAAAGAAGAACCACACTCTTTTGAAATTGAGTGTGGTTTATATTTTAATTCACTTTTTAATAAATCTGGACTATGTAGATGCGCGTGGTTTATTGTCCTATTTGTGAATGACTAATTTGAGGGAATATCAATTAATGGACTTTTCTTTCCTTTGTAGAGATGACCTTACTCAAACATTGGTAACAGGATGCTTGGGAACTCTCGGCGTAAGTCATACCTATTTAGATACACTTCTCGATGGCTTAAAAAATACAATTATATTATCTATCACTTCACTTATATTAGCTGTATTGTGTGGTGTTATTATAGGAACAATGCGCACTTTACCCAAAACATCCATAATCAATTATATATTTCGCACTATCGGTACTATTTGGGTAGAGATTATGCGTAATATTCCCCTCCTTGTACAAGTGTTTTTGTGGTATTTTGTTGTTCCGAAGATTTATCCACCAGCGATGAAATTTTCCCCCATTCTCTTAATAACATGCGCATTGGGATTCTTTACATCTGCACGCATTGCTGAACAGGTTCGTTCAGGCATTGAAGCGATTCCTTCTGGACAACGCTATGCTGCTATGGCAATGGGATTTACAACTTATCAAAGTTATCGCTATATTATACTACCACGTGCTATACGTGCAATTATGCCACCTCTTACTTCAGAAGCAATGGGGATTGTGAAAAATTCATCTATAGCATTCGCCGTTTCAATAAATGAGCTCATGCAATTTCAATACCAAACAATTGAAGAAGTAAGCCATGTTTACGAAAATTATTTGCTTGTTACGATCCTTTATATTCTAATAGCCTTATTCGTATTCATTGTGATGACAGTCATTGAACAAATACTCAAAATTCCTAATTTTCAAACAAAGGGAAATTGAATATGGTGAATTTCATAAGCTCTCAGTTTGGACTTTATTTTCCTTTCAATTTTTCCGACTTTGATTTTTCCTTTTTTACCTTTGATGTATTTCGTTCTTACATTTTATCAGGTTTACTCTTTAGCGTTTTTCTAACTCTTTTTGCAACGGTATTGGGGTTTGTTTTCGGCACACTTTTAGCAATGATGCGCCTTTCTTCCATAAAACTTCTTTCTTGGTTTGCAATCAGTTACATAACAGCTATGCGTTCAATACCACTTGTGATGGTTATCTTATGGTTTTTCGTGCTTCTGCCTTTTTTAACTGGTATATCCATTGGTGCAAATAAATCAGCACTCATTACCTTTACCGCATTTGAAACGGCTTATTTTGCTGAGATTATGCGTGCTGGAATCAATTCAGTTCCGCAAGGACAAAAATATGCAGGACAAGCTCTTGGAATGACATATTGGCAAAGTATGTACATTGTCATTCTTCCTCAAGCCTTTAGAGATATGCTTCCAGTCTTTTTAACACAAGTTATTATCCTTTTTCAGGATACAACCCTTGTTTATGCCATCAGTGGTCATAGCCTTTTGAATGGTTTTGATATTGCTGCTAATAATTTTGGTGTAAAGCAAGAAGCTTATATCTTAGCAGCTATTTTCTATTTTGTTATCTGTTTTACACTGTCACAAATAGTTTTGTATTTACAAAAAAAAGTATCCATTATTCGCTAACAGGAAAAAAAATGTCTACTCATATGATCGAAATAAAAAATGTTTCTAATTGGTATGGCGAAATTAAAGTCCTTAAAAACTGTACAACCAACATTAATAAAGGAGAAGTCGTTGTCGTTTGTGGTCCATCAGGCTCAGGAAAGTCAACACTCATTAAAACTATTAACGCTCTCGTCCCTTTTCAAAAAGGTGAAATTTGGATTAATGGAATACCAGTTCATTCAAAAAAAACGAATCTGCCTAAATTGCGAAGTCAGGTAGGAATGGTGTTTCAACACTTCGAGCTTTTCCCCCATTTATCTGTCACAGAAAATTTGACAATTGCACAAATCAAAGTCCTAAAACGAAGCAAAAAAGAAGCACTTGAACGTGGATTGTTATATCTTGAACGCGTTGGACTCATTGAACACAAAGATAAATATCCAGGTCAACTTTCTGGAGGGCAACAACAACGTGTTGCTATTGCACGTGCCTTAACTATGGATCCACTTGTCATGCTTTTTGATGAACCAACATCTGCTCTAGATCCTGAAATGGTAGGTGAAGTACTCGATGTCATGATTAGCTTAGCAGAAGAAGGTATGACGATGATTTGTGTAACCCATGAAATGGGATTTGCACAAAAAGTATCGGAGCGTGTTATTTTCATAGATCAAGGAACAATTCTTGAAGACTGCTCATCTAAAGAGTTCTTTTCTGATCCGCAAGCAAGAAAACCGAGAACGCAAGAATTTTTGTCTAAAATCCTAAGTCATTAGCCGTTAGATTATCAAAAAAACCTATCTTTACTATGAACTTGTATACAAGAAAACAGAGTTTAATATAAGATGAGAGAATGTAAAAATATTACAATCAGATGTTTAAAAACTGTTATTCTTTAAAATCTCAGCAATCAGTTAAATTGCTGTACGTCTCTCAGATTCATTACACAGAGCAAAAGCCTCTTCTTGCAAAGGTGAATCCAATTTTCGTCTTTTACGTTAGCTTTTTATAGGCAGCAGTTAACATTGCTGCCCCACGGACAATTTTTCCTTCTTTAAGCAGTATATTTCCAACCATTGCTTGGGCAGAAGGATTTTCTTTTTTTGCTGAAAGTTGAAACCATCGTGCTGCTTGTAAAGGATTTTTCTCCCTTCCCCCTCCCTTTAAAAATATTTTTCCTAAATGATACTGAGCTTTAGGATTTCCATAGTTTACCGCAGCCTGCATATAAAGATGAGAAGCATAAGAAGGATCAGGTTTCACAGGTGATTGAGGAATACCTTTTTTTATATATCCGGCAAGTTTAATCAATGCATCAGAAACATAACTTTCATCCTCTGAACCAAGATCAGCACCTTTTTCAACAATATATGCAAAAAAATTATATGCCTTATAATCATTTTTAGGGACACCATCACCGTTTGCATAGATAGAGCCAAGTTTCCAATTCGCACCAATATAGCCTCTCTTAGCAGCACAACGTAATGCTGCAATAGCCTGAGTTATATGCCCATTTTTATAAACAGACATGCCACGTTTTAAAAAATAAAACGAACCATCATTCGCTTCTTGCAAGCTATTGACATCTATTACATAAACAGTCGAAAAGAATCCCTCTAAAATCACAACAATCGTGACTTTTTTCCATATCTGAAACCTATTAACCATTCCCCCTACCTCAATTTTAATGATTATATCTGTTACAAATTTCTTTGTAGATATTTAAACTCTTTTTCTTAGTAAGAAGCATACGCAATTTTAAAGTAAAAATTTTAAAAGAAAAAACAAATAGATAAAAACCATCCAATAGGATTTATCGATCTTAAAATTTTATACGTATGAGCAAAAATCGTTCAATAGAATAACGTGCATTAAACAGCAACTTGAGAACGAAGAGAATACATGATGAATGGTAAACGTTTGAGTATAAAAAACAATACGAAAGATGGATAAATATAATGATGATAGTTAACTTATAACTTCACGACTGCCTTACCACCTTAAAGATGAAGTTTTTTTGCCTCCGTCAATCTATAAACAATACAGCTTTTTGTTTAACGGATTGCACCTAACATCATTTCACATGGGGTTACTTCATACTTTACACACAAGTTTTACCTCAGAATACTCACCACTACATACAAAAAATACCACATATGTAATTTTACATGCCTTATATTGCTACTCTAAATGATGATATTTTACAGAAATAAAACAAGATATTGATTTTAATGATACTTTACCATTTTGCATGTTGAATGAGGACCTCGAATATCGTAAGATTCTCTCATTCCAAACTTGTTCCATGTTAAATCAATCAAAACCATCCGCTTGCACATTACAAGTAGAGAGAGCTATGTGGATAAAAACTCTGTGTAAGAAAGAACTAAAAATGCCTCTTACAAACGGTTTGAGCTAAGGGTTGTCCGGATATTGGACAGAATGGCGCCCCCAGCGCTTGTTACTTCACAAGCATAAAGAAGGGAAGCTCAATGGATTTACCGTTATAGCATTCATGATCTACGTCGTGGAATAAGCTTGGATGCCTTAAAAGATGTCTCTTTAATGATAAACATAAAACAATGGATTTCAGTAGAGATTTTATGATCGTTCATGAAAAACTAACAAAAGAAAAAGTTTCCTTTTAAAGAAGATCTATACTAGCCCTACTGGTATGCAATTATCTATCAAAAAAAAATAAAAAGTTGAAATCAATCTAACCGCTCTAAAGCAACAAATATTTTTTTCTGCGCTGCACGCAGTTCTACAACCCTATTCCGCTCACGCTCAACAATTTCTGCTTTTGCATTTGCTATAAATTGGGGGTTGTTTAACTTAAGCGATATTTTTTCAATATCTTGTTCAATTTTACTGACATCCTTCCTCAAACGAACACGTTCAGCCTCCAAATCAATCAACTGTCCTAATGGTAAACAAAAAACAGCCTCTCCCAAAATCATTTGTGCTGATACTTCCGGAACTTTATCAGAGAAATCAATAACTTCAATACGCGCTAATTTTTTAAGAAGTGCATCATAACGCTTCACACGCTCTCGCGTTACTTCCCCTCCTTCGACAACAACAAGAGGTGCTTGTGTAGCCACTGGAATATTCATTTCAAAACGTACAGACCGAATCCCTGTGACGACATCAATAAGCCAATTAATATCATCAGCAGCTTCTTCATCTACCAATGTTTCCTCTGGCCATTTTGTCAATGCGAGCATATCCTCACGCTTGATGGCTTGCGTTTCTGTAAGAGACCACAACTCTTCCGTCATATAAGGCATAAAAGGATGAAGAAGTTTATAAACTTCATCTAAAACCCAAGCAGTACAAGCTTGAGCCTCATTTTTAGCATCTTCATTTTCCCCCTGAAAAATAGGTTTGAGAAGCTCCAAATACCAATCACATAATGTATTCCAAATGAAACGGTAAAGAGTGGCAGCAGACTCATTAAATTTATAGTGTTCAATACCAGTCGTAACTGCTGAAATTGTTTTAGATAACTCTGTTAAAATCCAACGATTAAGCGCCAATTTTGCTTGTTCTGGTTTAAAAGCTGGATCATGCTTCACACCATTCATCTGTGCAAATCGGGTAGCATTCCACAATTTCGTAGCAAAATTACGATAACCAGCAATACGAGAAACATCAAGTTTTACATCACGACCTTGTGCTGCCATAATAGCTAAAGTAAACCGAAGTGCATCAGCACTATATTGATCAATAAGCTCTAAGGGATCAATAATATTTCCCTTTGATTTTGACATCTTTGCACCCTTTTGATCCCGTACAAGAGCATGCACATAAACCGTTGGGAAAGGAACGTCACCCATAAAGTGAAGTCCCATCATCATCATACGAGCAACCCAGAAAAAAATAATATCAAATCCTGTCACAGATAAAGATGTTGGGTAAAAAGTAGATAATTCAGTCGTTTTATTTGGCCATCCTAATGTTGAAAAAGGCCAAAGAGCTGATGAAAACCAAGTATCTAAAACATCCGGATCACGGATTAATTCAACAACCTCACCATAATGAGCAAAAGCTGAATCTAAAGCCTCTTTTTCACTTTTTTCAACAAAAACCGTTCCATCAGGACCATACCAAGCAGGAATCTGATGTCCCCACCATAATTGGCGAGAAATGCACCAAGGTTGAATATTTTCCATCCAATTGAAGTACGTCTTTTTCCAGTTATCGGGAACGAACTGCGTTTTGCCTTGTTGAACAGCCTCTATCGCTGGCTTTGCTAATTCAGCAGCATGAACATACCATTGATCTGTCAAAAAAGGCTCAATAGGGACACCACTGCGATCTCCATGAGGAACCATATGGGTATGATCATCGACAGAAGCTAAATATCCCTGTTCTTCCATCAAAGAAACAATCTTCTGGCGAGCAACAAAACGATCAGATTTATCGAGATTTTCTACTAACATTTTTAATTCATCTGATAAAATCAAACCATCGAAAAATGCTTCATTTTCACGAAGAAAAATCTCGGCTTTCTGAGTAAAAATATTAATCAAGCGTAAATGATTACGCTGTCCTACTTCAAAGTCATTAAAGTCATGAGCCGGTGTGATTTTTACAGCACCACTTCCAGCCTCAGGATCAGCATGGCTATCACCAACAATTAATAACCTACGACCAACAAGCGGCAAAAGAGCATTTTTACCGATAAGATTTTTATAACGCTCATCTTCAGGATTAACAGCAATTCCTGTATCACCAAGCATTGTTTCTGGTCGTGTTGTCGCCACTGTTATATAAGTTGTCGCATCATTTGGATCAAAAATTTTACCTTCAAGTGGATATCTAAAGTGCCACAAATGTCCTTGAACTTCTTTTTGCTCAACTTCAAGATCTGAAATAGCTGTCAACAATTTAGGATCCCAATTGACGAGGCGCTTATCCCTATATATCAACCCTTGCTTATAAAGCGTGACAAAGACTTCACGAACCGCCTGCGACAACCCCTCATCCATTGTAAACCGCTCACGCGACCAATCACATGAAACCCCAAGGCGACGCAACTGGTTTGCAATAACGCCTCCAGTTTCATAACGCCATTCCCAAATACGCTCAATAAACTTTTCTCTCCCCATTTCTTGACGCGTTGGCTCTTGGCGTTCTGCAAGTTGACGCTCCACTACCATTTGCGTAGCAATCCCAGCATGATCCATACCAGGCTGCCACAACACATTTCTGCCACGCATCCGCTGAAATCTAACTATTATATCTTGAATTGTCGTATTGAGCGCATGCCCCATATGAAGTGAGCCCGTAACATTAGGAGGAGGAAGCATAACGCAAAAAGGTTCTGCACCGCTTTTAGAACCAGCTCCCGCTTTAAAAGCCCCACGAGTCTCCCATCTCTTTGCAACCCGTTGCTCTATAGAGGCAGCATCATAGTTTTTTTCTAACATTCTATCCATCCATAACGCCGCTGAAAAACACAATATACGATCAAAACCTGATCAGAATCTCGTGAATCTCAGCCATTCACTAGAGAGCTAGCAAAATCGCAAACAAAATCCCCATAAAATGAAAAACATAAAAATAATTAAGACGATTTTTTAATCGCCTTCACAATCTCTTCACGCAAAATATCTTCCAGCAAAATAGGCAATTTAGACTGTAACCATTCTGCTATAGCAGGACGCAACACATCCTTTGCAATCTTTTCTGCAGAAGAAATACAATATGCAGACAATTCCACATGACCATCCCTTCCAGCGTCTGACTGTGATTTCCTTATCTCATCTTCATATTCTTTTGCTTTATAAACAGAATTCCGTTCTTCAGAAGAAAGCTTCATCTTTTGCATATCCATACCAACTGTATTATTTTCTGCCTCTATATCCTCTTTCTCTTGCGTTATCTTCCCTCCTTGATTTTCAGAAGAAAGACCAATACGATCAGCTAAAGCTTTCATAGCATCATCAACCGATAAGGTTGTATCATAAATACCCTCGGATGCCACTTCTGAAGCATTCACTGCAACATCTTCATTTAAAAAGTGATCAGATTGAACCGCATTTTCTTCGATTATTTCACGAATAGATGTTAAAATTTCATCCATACTTGGCTCACGTAACACGCTTGAACTCTGTACCATACTTTACAACCTCTCAAAGACGCAACAACAAATAGAATCATATTTTCAGTGTATGCAAAAGAATTATAAGATCAACATGCCTCCTACGATATTTTCAAATATGCTTGTCATAAAGAGGGCGCTACACACAGTTTTCTACACTTATAAAAATAATATCTCGCCGCAATATCTTTCAACATATTCAACTGTTGATTTACTAATCTTTTAAAAACTAAAATAATTTAAGATTAAAGAAATACTTTTATACATTATCGGATATATTTAATTGTTTTTAAACCTAAATAACTCGCAGTCAATTTACCAATAGAAGACTGAACACTATAGCTCGCCACAACAGCATTACGCTCTGCCATTGCAAGCGCAATCTGAGCATTAATCAATAGAGTACGAGAATTTAAAACATCCAGCGTCGTTGCTTGCCCTACGCGATTTTCTTGAACACGACCTTTCAGAGCAATTTCAGCAGCACGAACACTTTCACGGTAAGCAACAACAGATGAGCGTGCGCCCTCCAACTGAAACCAAGCAGAAGTCAGTGCTTGCCTCGTATTACTATGCGCCAAATCGAGTTGAAGCTGCGCCTGACCAAGCTGTTCCCTTGATTGGCGAATTTGCGCAGATGTACGCCCTCCTTCAAAGATTGGGACACTTACTGACAATCCTACAGATTTAGAAACGCCATCTTCTCCAACCCCGCTGTAGATTCGATTATAAGATGCTGTTGCAGAAAAATCAACTTTAGGGAGCAATGCCCCTTCTTTCGCCTTTACATTATAAGCACTCGCATCAACTAAATATTTAGCATAAAGGATTGCTGGATGCATCACAACGCTCATTTGGTAAGCCATATCAAGGTTGACGGGAAAATCTTTGGCTAGAGGTGGGCGTTTTAACTTTTCAGGATCAGAACCAATAACTTGTCGATACACTGCCTCTGCTGCTTTTACATCAGAACGAGCAAGACTCAGCTCTGAAACCGCCACGGAACGTGCAGCTTGAGCTTGAGCAAGATCAACATGCCCTCCTTCACCCACATCAAATTTTGCTTTATTAGAACGAACTTGTTCCTCAAGAGCTGCCAAATTTTCTCTCCGAAGATCGGCAACACGACGTGCGTGATAGACATTAGCATAAGCGGTCACCGCGTCTAGAAACGTATTTTGTTCAACATTACGAAGATATTCACGCTGAGCCTGCAACTTGACTTGAGCTGAAGAAAAGATATTTTGCGTGATAAAACCATCAAATAATCTTTGATTTAATCTCACTCCTATAGATCCAGAAGTGACATAAGGACCTGTAAAAGACTTATTGCGCCCATAGTTCCCAACCCCCTCAACTTGTGGCAATAGCCCCGATCGCGCAATGACAACATCATCACTGGATATACGCACAGCTGCACGTTCACTATTCAACTTAGCATTATATTTATAAGCCTTAGAAAAGGCATCCATCAATGTTTCAGCACAAACAGTCTCTGATAGTAAAACACTCAACACCAGCAATAAACACGCCTGAAACTTCTTGTTTACTCTAAACATAATACACACAATAACAAACCCCAAATAAATTACAAAATTATCTTTTATTCACAAAACAAACAAGCACTAAAACACAAAACTAGGTGTTTTGAAAAAACAAGGAAGAGGCTTTACAGCGAGATTAAAAGCACGACGAGCCGAGATGATCCCATCTTCTTTTATATAGATTTGTGCAACAGCAGCATTTCCATACCCTTCAACCACCACAAGACGTCCACAGTCTTTCATTTGATCAAAGATACCTTGAGGAATAAAATCAACAGATCCCTCAATGAAAATCACGTCATAAGGTCCCTCAACAGCATATCCTTGCTCTAATGGACCATGAACGACAACCACATTATCACATTGATTACGTTCTAAAGCTTCAAGAGCACGTTCAAAGAGAGATTTATTGCTTTCCAGCGCAATCACAGACCCTGCAAGTTTTGCAAGCAACGCTGCACAATAACCACTATTTGCACCAATATCTAAAACAACATCTGATGATTTTAAAGCGGCAAGCTGTAGTAATTTCGCTAGAGATGCAGGTTTCATCAAATAGCGTGCAGGAACCCCATCTTGCTCTGGACATAGAACAATATCGGTATCAAGATAACTTAACACTTTCATATCTTCCGATACAAAATCTTCACGAGACACCGTTAAAAAGGCTTCAAGAACTGATAAATCCGTTACATCGACTGTACGAATTTGATTGTCAACCATTTTGCGACGAAGCTCAGCAAAATCTGCAACCATAACGAATATTTTCTCCTAACCTACAAAAAACAAACAAAACAGCGACAATAAGGGATAAAGATCTCTTAAACTATGGGCGTTACAAAAAAGGATGCTACAGTCAACAATTAGATTTTAACTGTATAATCTCTCATACAAAAGTGTCTTCACAAGAATAGAGGGAAATAATCTATTTTCCTATACCTCATCTCCCTTAAAAGCCGTTTCGTTTAAAATCGGCTGGAGGCCTCGCCCGGAATCGAACCGGGATACAAGGATTTGCAGTCCTCTGCGTAACCATTCCGCCACGAGGCCTCGTCAACAAACATAAAGGTTTCAATAAGGGAAGGCAACGCATCCGTCAAGGTGTAGAAATCTTCTCTCGCCTTTTTTCCTCTTATTACACAATTTATCATATTTTTTTAAAAAAAGTAATTTTATCCTTTGCAAATCAGTATTGCTTTGCTATAGCCTTTTCAACGAGATGATTGGGCACCGTTCCCCGGTAGCTCAGCGGTAGAGCAACCGGCTGTTAACCGGTTGGTCGCTGGTTCGAATCCGGCCCGGGGAGCCACTTTTCTTTTATTCTACGTAATTTATTGTTTTTTCTAAAGTTTTTAGACATGAGGGATTCGTTAATAAAAGTAATGGAATAGGATTTTTGCAATAAAGTAGAAACACAATATCCTACCGGATGTATTTTTTGCAATGAACGCAAAAAGCTATTGATTCATTTTAAATACTTTTTTCAAACTACCGCGCCTTTATAAGAGGACACTGCAATTATTTGCACATTATAAATTACGATTTCTTTCATCAGAGATGAATTATTAAGCTCCATCAGCAATGAAACGGTCTCATATATTTTTTTCCAAAGAAAGAATGATTTGTACTCAATAAAGGAATTAAACTTAAAAACCTACTCATGAAGCAATCATTTTGAAAAATGAAAGAAACAACAATCAAGGTCATATATTATCTCCATACACCCCACATAACCTCCTCCCCATCCTAAAAGCAAAAAACATAAAACAAGTCTGTAAACACTCCGACGTCTTATCTAACAGGTTGTTCCTCCTGCTAACCACTTCAACGCTTTACAAACAACCTTGCCTTGGATATTCATCACACTGTCATAAAAAATTTAATGCATAAAGTTTTATAGGCTTTATATCCTCCCAAACTAATAGTGTTTTACAGTAAAAACAAAGATAACGAGCTAAATTGTTGAGAATCCTGAGAAAGCCTTCAGAAATCATGACATTCTCGCTATTGTATTATGCAGTCACACGCTTTTTTAAAGAGATATCTCTTAAATCCCCTAAGCCTCTTTCACAATGACTCCCGTAAATGGTATAAAATGAAATCGATTGATCAGCCCCATCTTTATTTATAATAAAAGCCATATCATCGTACTATTTTCCAACTCTCAATCTCAGCAATCCCCCATTGCCTTAGAAAGAGTTTATAAAAATTATTTTATTTATTTTTCAAATGATTATCTATATCACAACTTCACACATAACGTGCAAGCGAATACTTTTGATTGATCCGCATAAATAACTTAAAAATGAAAAAATACAATATAATGAATTATTCAATATATAAAACAATGAGTTATTATTAGACATCAATTTTTTAAATTAAAAGTTATCATTAAAGATAAAACACATCCTTTATAAAAATAGTTTTATATAAATAAAATCTACTTTTATTCCCATTTAAAAAAATAGAAATAAAGCAAATAAATAATTGCCTCTACAATAAAGATTTTCAATAAATCCAAAAAGTTAGAGGTTTTCATTTCTAAAAAATGAAAACCTCTAAAAGATCGTCTTACTTTGACAAGAGTATTTTATAGCTCTTTTCAATTGAGAATAAATCAACAAAAGTAAAAAATCTCCAGTACATGATCTTTTTTCAAGACTTTATCTAAGCAGCCCTCTTAACTGATTTTCGAAAACGAAAAGTCTTTGCACGCTTTGCCACCGCTTTTGCTTTTTTATGCCTCTCATTTTGAGGTGAAGAATTTTTCCGCTGCAACTGTGCGGTATCATCTTTTTGACCTAAAAACTGTTTTTGACGTTTATATTTTTTAAAACAGCGTTCCTTATCGTTTTCTTTACTTTCTCGCACAATTGGCTTTTCTGGAAACGCTGCAAATTGTTCTGGAACAGCCTCAGCCACCAATTTCATACGAATCAAGCGCTCAATAGCACGCAAGCGGGACCTTTCTATCTTCTCATCAAAAAGCGTAAGTGCTACACCAGATGCGCCATTCCGTCCTGTACGACCAATACGATGTACATAACTTTCAGCTTCATCTGGTAAGTCGTAATTAATAACGTGGCTTATCCCTGGTATATCAATACCGCGTGCAGCAATATCTGTTGCCACTAGGATCTGCACAGATCTTTCACGAAAAGCTTTTAAAGCAGACTGGCGAGCACCTTGTGATTTATTTCCATGAATTGTTGCGACTAAATATCCTATCTTTTCTAAACTACGCGTGACAGCATCTGCCCCATGTTTAGTTCGAGTAAAAACAATAACCGAATCAAAAGCTGGATTTGTCAAAAGTTTACTTAAAACATTCTTTTTTTCATTCGTAGGAACACAATATAATTTTTGGCAAATCTCTACAGCCGTAGTACCTTGAGGAACAACTTCAATTTTAACCGGATCATTGAGTAAACATTTTGCAAGCACAGCAATTTCCCTCGGCATTGTTGCAGAAAAGAGTGCTGTCTGACGCTCTTGATGCAAAAGCTTTGCAATTTGCTTAACATCATGAATAAACCCCATATCCAACATACGATCTGCTTCATCCAAAATCAAAAAACGAGATTGGGAAAGATCAACACACTTTTCACGAACAAGATCTCTCAAACGCCCTGGAGTCGCTATCAAAACATCCACACCTGCTTCCATACGTTTAATTTGTTTTAAACGTGATACGCCCCCAAAAATAAGACATGTTGAAAGATGTGCTCCTTTCGCCACAGTACGGATCGTTTCATCAATCTGAACAGCAAGTTCACGCGTTGGAGCTAAAATCAAAGCGCGTGCAGTTTTAGGACAGCGTTTATCACCCAAAGCCAAAATCTGACTTAAAATAGGTAAACCAAATGCCAAGGTTTTTCCAGAGCCTGTCTGAGCAACACCTAAAATATCGTGTCCTTTCAACATCACTGGAATAGCTTGTTCTTGTATAGGTTTAGGTTTACTCATCCCAGCAATGAGTAAATTTTTAATCAAAAGAGTAGGTAAACCTAACTTTGTAAAAACATTTTCTTCTTTTATAGGCAAAATAAAATCTTTCCTTAGCTGAAGAACTCAAAAGAAGTAACCATCTGAACTCTCCACTCAAGAATCCGCGCAAGAGAAATCCCTGACATTTTAAATGAAGCAACGCCTAAAAAGCGGCTTGCGCAACTTATGAACACCTTGAAATCAAGATAAAGGCGTATAAACTTCACTTTACAAAAAGCCAACAAACCAGCCTAAATGCCTTCATCTCTATTATCTTTGGATTATGATAAAAAAGCAAGAACTTTACGAAATACATTTATCATGAATAAAAACAATATTTAGATCGTTTACTTTTTGATGATTGTGTCCATCGGTAAATGTACCTTGATAAAATCAGGATAAATCTCGAGAAAAACTGGATTTTGTAAAGTTTTTTGACCGCCATAAATTAAATACCATTGGTTTTTATCAAAAATCGCCAAAGTTTTATATTGAATAATGCGATCTTTCATCTCAAGAACTGTTGGAATTAAAGCATACAAAGTACCGTTATCAGTTTGTAAATACTCTATATTTTCTTTATCTAAATAATAAGCACCAGAAGGCACCCCCTCAAATTTCTTATGCAACTGTTGAAGAAAATCACTACGTAAAGCACTCTCTGTTGTATTCAATCGATGTGCCATCTCTTTATAAAGCCGCTCAGGCATATAACGAGAAATAGGCATAAAATCCCCATTTTTTATAGCATTATTGACATCAACAACGACTCTTGAAAGTTCATCTTTTTGTACTACTGTTGGCTGAGATGCTAAACTCTGTTGATTAACAATCAAAAAGAAAAATAGACTCAGCACTGAATGAAAAATAGGTTTCATCATTATACTTCTTGTTTTAGTAAAATTTCAGTTTCTCAAATAACAAAATCAAATAACGTTTGATCATCAGTAATATCACGATAACGCCAACCTAACGCTTGAAATTTTTCCTCTAAAAGACAAAAATTACCGTATTTTTTTGTTTCAATCGCAACCAATACAGAACCAAAGTTTCTCGCTGACTTTTTAAGATATTCAAAACGTACGATATCATCATCTGGTGATAATGTGGAAAGAAAATGACGCAATGCACCAGGATGTTGCGGAAAACTAAAAATAAAATATTTTCTCAACCCTTGGAAACGTAAAGAACGCTCTTTAATTTCTGGCAAACGCTCAAAATCAAAATTACCTCCTGAAATAACGAGAAGAATTTTTTTCCCCTTTAACTCTTGAGGAGGAATACTGTTAAGCGCATCAATCGATAAAGCACCAGCCGGTTCCAGAACCACACCTTCAACATTAAGCATTTCAACCATCGTAGAACAAACGCGGTTTTCAGGAACCGTAATGACAGAATCAGGGGGAAATTGCTTTAGAATTGTATAGTTTAGAGCACCAATTTCAGCCACAGCAGCACCATCTACAAAAGTGTCAATGCTTTCAAGCTTGACGCGTTTTCCACTCTCCAAACAAGCAAGCAAACTTGCAGCTCTTTGCGGCTCAACAAAACGAAGCTTTGTTTTCCAACCATATTCATGTAAAAACTTGCTCACTCCACTTGCCAAACCACCACCCCCTACCGGCACAATCATCAAATCTGGCTCACTTTCTCCATTGAGTTTTTTCCATTGTAAAGCTGCTTCACAAAGCACTGTTGCCTGCCCTGTAATAATGCGAATATCATCGAAAGGTGGAGCCATTACACCACCGCTCTCTACGACAAAGGATTGCGCTGCTTCATAACATTGATCAAATGTTTCACCAACCAAACGAATATCAATGAATTCTTTACCAAAAATACGTGTTTTTTCAATTTTTTGTTGTGGCGTTGTCATAGGCATGAAAATCACGCCTTTACGTTTAAAATAACGACAAACAAAAGAAACCCCTTGCGCGTGATTCCCCGCTGAAGCACAAACAAATGCAGAATCTGGTGATATACAGCTAAGCATTTCTGAAACAAAATTGAAAGCACCACGAATCTTATAAGACCGCACCGGTGTTAAATCTTCACGCTTTAAATAAATTTCTGCATCATACTTTTGACTAAGAAAATCATTTCTTTGAAGTGGTGTTTCAGCAAACACGTGATGCAATCCCACCATAGCTTTTGTGACGTCTTGAATAAATTGACTCATAACACTAATCATTTCATACTTTATTTACATTATAAAAGCTTTTTCTATCGATAAAGGAAACTATTGTCAGTCAAAATTTCACTAAAAAATGAAAAATGTTTCTTTTGTCATTAATTCTTGATTCAATAAAAGATATAGCTTATGAGAGAACTCACATCGCGGACGTGATGAAAACGGTAAACATAGCAGACTTAAAATCTGCCGGTCGAAGACCTTGCGGGTTCAAGTCCCGCCGTCCGCACCAGATTATCTTAATCTCTCTTATTTTCCAATGATTTATTAAAAATCAAAAAAAATTAAAGCACCTTCTAAACCACCTTTCGTAACTTTATTATAACGCTATAAGACGGCACCGCGGTGGTACTAAAATACGAATCATTGCTGCTTTTTGAGGTACCTTTTTAGCACTTTGACCTCCTCCTCGTCTTTATAGGATGGAGAGGCAATCAATATTGCTAATTTGGGATTGGCTTATACTCTTCATGACTCTTGTAAAACGACGCAAAAGCTCAGAAAAGAGATAGATGCAAAAGACAAAATAATAGATAAAGAAGCTGAAATAATACGTGCACAAAAAGATGTGATTCAAAAACAAGAAGAGTTAATTCGAAAATCAACTGCTTTTAAGATTATTTTTCCTCGAATGGCAATAAAAAATTGGCCCAAAAGTAGTTTCAAGTACTTTCTCACGACCATTTTTTCAAGACAGGCAATCACAACACGCTCTGTCATAGCGCACATATAAATACGCAACAGCCTTCATGGGGAAAGATGATCATTAATACACAAACCGTTCTCTGCCTTGATCTAGATCTAAGACAGGCTGGGCGATTTCTCGTGTAGACAGCAGTATAACAAGTGGCACTTGTCAATTTTGAATTTTTTCGTTTTAAAGGCGATAGTATGCGCTATTTGCGTTTTCAGCAATGGCTTACAAAAATGAAGATCACAACAGATAAAGTCAATGCCTCACAAGAAAAGATGATTAAGACGGTGTGTGCAAAAGAATACAATCCAAAAGATGACAACGAAGCAAATGCTTTAGCAATTTTATATTTAGTTAAAGAAGGGAATGCGCATGTCTAATGCAATGCCATGGATAAGATTCCTTTTGAATGACTGGAACAGTGAGATAGATGGAATGACATGAGAACAAAGGGGCATTTATATAACGCTTTTCATTCGCATATATGACAAAAAAGCACCAATTAAAACAGATTTTGAAATGCTTGCCCGCGCTTGCAATTGCTCGCAAAAAAGTTTGCAACTATTGTCGAATATCTCATGAAGAATGATAAACTTCTTGAGAAAGATAATGGTTTGTCGAATACGCGCATTGAAGAAGAGCTAAAAGATTTTACTGATAAAAAAGTGCACATATCGCAAATTCATAGTGAGGCTGGAAAAAAGGTGTACAATAAAAAACGCTATAAAAAACATTTTAATGATTTTGCTGAAGCAAACGCTAAGCAAAATCAAGCTATAAAGAACCAGAATAAGAATATATATAAACTAAAACTATCATTTTAGCAAAAAACTGCTTCTGAAAATTTAGAAACAAACGAACAGGTTGACGAACCAACATAGGTTGCTGCTGTTGAGACCACATCAGAGCAAATCGAAACGGGTGTAGAAAACCAACCTTCCATTCACGAGCAAGAGAACATTACGAAAAAAGCTAAACGGGTTAGAAATGACAGTGGCTGTCGTACCCCTGATGATTTCGAACCTGTTTATGATTTCGCAATCGAAGAGGGATTGCCTCCAGAGCGTGTCAAAGCCGAAATGGCAAAATTTCGAGATTATTGGAAAGCTAGAACAGGCAAAGATGCACGCAAAACGGATTGGAAAGCAATGTGGCGCAACTGGGTGCAAAAAGCTATCGAGGATTTAGAGAACGGAAAAAACTATGGAAATCACTCTCAAAGGCAAAAAAGTGTAGATGAACGCATCTCAGACAGTATCCTTGATATCGGGCCTCGAGGTCACTTTGAAACACATTCACGAGATGATAACTCCGGAGTTTCCTTTAGTTTTGAAAAGTGGCAAGCATTGACACAACAGCAGGAAGCGATTGCCTTAGAAGCGTGTGATCAACTTCACGAATTGTTTTCAATAAAAGTGAGTAAAGAGGACATAGCCAAGGCAATTCGGATGCTTTCGGTGTGGTTTAAAAATTTCGCAACAGACAGATCATGAAGGTATGGCGCTTACCTATGAATGGTTTTGGAAAGTGTTTCTGCGTGGTCACTCATAAAAACGGTTAAACGGATTTTATGCGATGAGTTAGAAGGTTTATCGGATACGTTTTCTCCAAGCACTCGTGAGTTAGTAAGATTATGTCGTGATTTGGAAAATAGTCTTTTGACGAAAGCCAATCTTGTACACTAGGCTGTTTTGAACACCCGTGAAAAAAGGCTGAAAGAAAAGGCAATGAGAGAGAATTCAAGAGCACTCACGTTGGTTGAAAAGCAAGTGAAAAACATTGCAGGTTAGCAAACTAGTGAAAATTGCTGATCGTTTTGTGATTGGATGTGCATTTAAATCGACAAAATGGCACCGTACAGAGTGATTTAAAGATTTTATGATAAAAAACCTATCATATAAAACGCTCTGTACGGTCAAATTTGAGGCAAATAGACAAATTTGTAAAATTAGGATTAAAGCATGTTCATTTTAAAACATCTATTCTTAAAAAACCGTAAACAACCCATGCGAAAGAGGTTTGTTGCAACGGCAGTGGGTATGCCCCATGGGGGATGGGACAGAGGAGTATTTTTACAACCTCTACGAATATGAAGACGGTACAAGAGAGTGTGAAAAGTTTGATGGTGATCAGTATTACAAAACACCTAAGAATGCGGATTTTAGTACCAAAGCGCAAGTAAAAGCATGGGTTTACGGTGGTGATATTCCGAAAAGCATTCTCAATTACGAACCTCTTATAGACGAGATCAACAGAGAGATAAAAAATATTGACTTTATTCAGAGTATATTGCGTATTGCTCTAAATGCGCTTCTTAAACATTTACACAAAAGCATAAAAAGCTATTAAATCATGGGCTTTATGTTATATTTTTGTATAATATTAGAGAGGGCATTTTATGCACAACAAAATTACGTAAAGTTGGAGGATCCGTTATGCTCTCTATACCGCCTGCATTGTTTGATGTTCTTCATCTTACTGAAAATATGCAAGTGGGTTTGGCTATTGATAATGGACAATTGGTTGAGAAACCACAAATATCGCAAAATTACACTCTTGAAGAATTGTTAGCCCAATGTAATCCTTCAGACGATTTTGCGGATAAAGATGTAGAGTGGTTTGATGCTAAGCTTGTTGGCAGAGAGCTCTTGTAATGAAGCGGGGTAAAATTTGGTTTGTATCGCTTGACCCAACCTCTGTCTATGAGAAAAAGGAACGCGTCCTGTACTGATTGTGTCACCGGAGGGGTTTAATCGTTTAACAAAAACACCCATTGTTTTGCCCATTACGAGTGGAGAAAATTTTGCTAGAATAGCAGATTTTGCTATTTCATTGGTGGGAACAGGGCTGCATACAACAGGTGTGATACGCTGCGACCAACCGCCATACTTTAGATATAGTAGCGCGTAATGGAAAAAGAATGGAAACTATTCCATATATAATTATGGGCGAAGTCTTAGCAAGGTTATCAACATTTCTTACTTGAATTTTTTCTACACTTTTTAATGTTTAAAAACACCAACTTTAGGTAAAAAGTAAAAAAGCATAAGATCATGATTTTTTCTGCTGACAATCAGCTAATCAATTTTTCACAGAATAAAAATCAATAATTGACTAATTATGTCATTAATTATGACTCAAAAGGAGCAATGATGAAAGCTGTCATCACTAAGCCAATGTGTGTTGT
>NZ_JBHIRU010000015.1:0-28100 GCF_042197425.1 Bartonella sp. AA126HLJHH | reverse complement strand
CTTTAAAACTCTTTGAGAAAAAATAAATTGGTACAAAACCTAGTGGCAAAATATACAAAACCCGCTGGCAAGCTACATTGAGAAAAAATAAATTGGTACAAAACCTAGTGGCAAAATATACAAAACCCGCTGGCAAGCTACATACATACAAACTGGCTGGGGAACTTGGATTCGAACCAAGATTGACGGAGTCAGAGTCCGCTGTTCTACCATTAAACTATTCCCCAATAAGCCAATTTTACCATTTCTAGCAGATTCTATAGTGTAGGCAAGTGCAAAAAATCTTTAGATTATCGATAATAAAGAGCGATAGGGATATCATTATAATCCCCGTAGTGGCGGTCTCAATATTTTAGCATATAGCAATAAGCGAGTAAAAACATGTAAATAGAGCACACCGCGAATGGAGGCATCACAAACTCTTGTTGAAATATTCTCTAATATAGGTGTATCATGTCAGGCAGTTACTACTAAATCATGGAGAATTTATGAGTAATATTCCTACTTATCCTGTTACCCCAAACCTACAGTTGGTATACGTTTCAAACATAGAGTACTCTACGGCTTTTTACAAATTCATCTTCAAGAAAGAACCTGTGTTTACCTCGCCACGCTATGTTGCATTTGCTTCTTCGGGGGACGCTCTCTTTGCTCTCTGGTCTGGGGACGATACGCCTGAGGAAAATGCACCTCGTTTTTCAGAAATCGGCATTATGTTGCCTACTGGAGAGGACGTAGATAAGCTCTATGCGGAATGGAAAGAGCAAACCACTGTTGAGATAAATGTTTTGAAGGAACCGTATACTGATGTATTTGGACGTACCTTCCTAATCAAAGATCCAGACGGACATATTATTCGTGTTTGTCCACTGGATTAAAAAGCTTGAGATCTGATCTTTAATTGTCTGAATTATAATACCTGAATTATAATAATTGTCTGTTTCCAAAACCTATAAGCTATGCAAGCTAAGAGGCTTACTTACGACGCGTGGCTTATCCGTTCGGTGCTGTTCCACTATATTCAGCCCCACAACCTGCCTGTTTCCACAGGCGGTCTAATTGGCTTGGACATCAGTCGGCGTTATTGCATGGCCAGCGATCAGTACTTGTAAAATCATAGAAGCTATCCCTCATCGCACTTATATTGAGTCTTTTATTGGAATGGGAGGAATATTCTTTACAAGGAAATTGATATCTTTATGAAGTTAAAAAGGTATTGTACATAAAAACTAATAAAATCAATATATTAAGTACAACTATTTTATATGAATCCACTTAAGAAGCCCTACTTTTATGCATGTTTGAATTGATCATTTTTTATATAAGATTGCCATGGATGTATAGACTATAAAAAGCAAATCATGATGCAAATACTATAACGCATAGGTGCATTCAAATGAAATGAAAAGCGGTTATCATTCATAACAGGTCATAAATTTTATGATACGTTTTTATTATAGCACAAATCACATTGTTTTAAATTTCAGTCGTTTGGAATTATCGATAACATAAATTGTATACGTTTAAGAATGGATGTGTTTTGCTCTTTATTTGAGTGTAACCTTAAAAGGAATAATCGTTTGAAACTATCATAAGCTTATAGATTTAGTTCATAAAGATTGCATAAAAGGATTTAAAGACAAGATCATTTTTAAAAACACTTACTAAAAAGTTAGTAAATGATAGGCAGGCATTATATAGATACTATCATCACAATATAGAATGAAAATCACAATATTATGTTTTATGAAATTGAAAGCCTTTTAATGATATAACGCAAGCAAGTGAGAAAAAACGTTTAAAAGTTACAGTTTAAAAATATGAAACCAAATGAGTGCTCCCCAAATTTTGGAGGCACCTATTGAAAAAAATGAGGCAGCAAAATTCAAAACCATTGTAACATCTAAGGTATGGGATTTTATTCAATTTTGAGTCAAAAGCTATAATGTTTAAAGATGGCTATTCTAAAGATAACGCCTCCAAAATTGGATTGGTTAATTTTGCCAACTCAAATTTGAGCTGGTTAATTTGCAAAGAAGTTACATTTGAGTGCAAAATGAAAAGATACTTATGAAAGCCTTATTGAGAAGACATTCATTTAAGATGCATTTTCTTTTGATTGGATTGATAAAGTTACCAAGCGTTTATAGATTCTATAATGCTAATGAATGATATCAAAATCATAGCGATTATTTACGTTTCTTTTGATAAGTTTTCATATTTCTAAATAGAGCACTTGCAATATGATACGTTTTGTATATATGAATTTATTACTCCATTGTGGATGATTCATTTGAATCTTATAATCAATATCTGAAAGCCGCGTCATATCATTTGGCTCGGCTTTCTTTTTTGAATTCTCTCTTTAGATAGGTTTATAGCTATTAGATAAGGCTTTCCCATAAACAGAGCCAGATATACGTGTATTACTATGGAAAGGATTTATTTGCGAGAGGATTACCAGACAATGTTTGCTTTGCTTGCGCAAGAGAAAAATTCTTCTCTCTCAATGATGTGTCTCAGATCCGAAAAATCTTTAGCCAATTTAAGATAAAAGAGGTTGGCACATCTTATACATGTGGTTCAAAGAATCCGCACCGGCTCAAGAGCTTATCATCTCAAATTGCAATTTTTAGAGGAAGAGAAAATATGCATTAAAGGGATTTTAAATAACCCTTGAAAGTTTTTGAAGATCCTTTGAAAAAAATAAATTGATGCAAAATCTGCTTTCAAATTATACAAAACCCGATGACAAGCTACAATCATTAAATACGGGCTGGGGAACTTGGATTCGAACCAAGATTGACGAAGTCAAAGTCCGCTGTTCTACCATTAAACTATTCCCCAATAAGCCAATTTTACTATCCCTAGTAGATTCTATAGTGCATGCAAGCGCAAAAAATCTTTATGATTATCGATAATAAAGAGCGATAGGGATGTCATTAATTGTTTTGATTTGAATATCGACATCATAAATGTCTTTAAGAATTTCTGGTTGCATAATTTCTTTTGGAGTCCCACAATAGGCCGCTTTCCCATTTTTCAATGCAACAATCATATCTGAGTAAGATGAGGCAAAATTAATATCGTGCATAACAATAAGAATGGTTTTTTTCAATTCATCAGCTGTGCGGCGTAATTGCTTCATCATAGAAACCGCATGTTTCATATCCAGATTATTTAATGGTTCATCTAAAAGAAGATAATCAGTGTCTTGGCAGATAACCATGGCTATAAAAGCGCGTTGACGCTGACCGCCAGAAAGTTCATCTAAAAAACGGTCTTTTAAATCTTGTAAGCCGAGATAGCGTAGCGCACTGTCGATAAATTGTTTATCTTCATGTGTATACCAGCCTTTTGAATAAGGATAGCGTCCGAAACTTACTAAATCGTACACGGTTAAGCGAAAAGACAAAGGATTTTCTTGACGCAGAATTGAGAGTTTTTGAGCCAAAATATCGTGGGGCATTTTATCAATATTAAAGCCGTCGATATGAATTGTACCATTATGGTGTGGCAAAAGACGTCTTATCAGCATTAAAAGAGTTGACTTTCCCGAACCATTGGGCCCAATAAGAGAAATAATCCCCCCTTTTGGAAGATGAAGGCATAAATTATCGATAATCAATCGTGTTCCGTAAGCCTTGGAAAGATGATTGATCTCAATCATTTTAGTTTTCCCTTCATCAGTAACATTAAGAAAACAATTCCCCCACAAAACTCAATGATAAAACTTAAACGCCCTGCCATATGAAAAATTTGTTCTAAAATAAATTGTCCCCCCACCAGACAAATAATAGCCAATAATATTGCAATTGGAACAACAATACTGTGTTTTGCTTGAGGAGAAAGTTCATAGGAAAGGTTGGCAACTAACAGTCCAAAAAAGGTGACGGGGCCTACTAATGCGGTGGAAATGGATACGAGAATGGAAACAAAAATAAGGACAGCTGTCGCACTTTTGTGGTAATTAACGCCAAGATTAAGAGCATTTTCACGTCCCAAAGCCAAAATATCAAGAAGATGACGGGAATGCCATCCAATCAGACTCACAATGAAGACAATGATTGTGGCAAAGCTTATTAATGGTGTATTGAATTTATTAAAATTTGCAAACATAATATCGGTTAAATTCATCATTTGGTCTGGATTTAGTTGCAATTGCATAAACATCCGTAAACTGAAAAAAAATCCGCCTAAAACAACACCGATTAAAAGCGTCAAATGAAGTCCTTTTAGGCTTCCTGAAAAGAGCCAGCGAAAAAGGCTTATTGAAAAAAGGATAAGAATGAGGGCTTCAAGAACAAGCTGTCCTTCTTCATTCAAAAAGGGCAAAGAAAGAGAGCCTACAAAATACATTAGGGCAGTCTTTATTAAAATATAAAGCTGATCAAATCCCATAATTGAAGGAGTAAGAAGACGGTTATTAACGATTGTTTGAAATAAAACCGTGGAAACGCTTATTGCATAGGCAATAAGAAGTAGAGAGGAAAGTTTTGTAAGACGAAATTTCCATGTATAAACATTGATATTCCACGTCATGTAAAGACTAATGACAGTGCATGCTATGATGATAAGTGTTGTTAGTACACATATTGTTTTTCTTCTTCTATCCAAGACGCTTTCTCCAGCGTAAAAGCAGTATCATAAAAATAAAACTACCGATTACACCCATTATGGTGCTGATGGGAATTTCAAGAGAGGGATGAATGATTCGTCCTAAAAGATCACAAATCAAGACCAATCCTGCACCGCTGATGGCCACCCAAGGAGCGGTATAGCGCATATTATCTCCCATGAAACTTGAAACAATATTTGGAATAATCAACCCAACAAAAGGAATACGGCCAATGGTACACACAACAACAGCAGTGATTGAGGCGACAATAAAAAGACCAAAAAACATGACAACACGATAATTCAATCCAAGGTTATTGGTTAAATCTTCTCCCAAACTTGCAACCGTAAAGCGATCAGCAGTACAATAGGCCAGAATACAAAGGGGAAGAGATAGCCATAAGAGTTCATATTTTCCTTCAAGAACCATCGAAAAACTGCCAAATAAGTAAGCTTGAAGAGAAGGAAGTAACATTTCATAATCTGCAATGGCATTGGTTAAAGAGCCAATAATATAGCTTAGCATAATCCCTGTAAGGGGTACAATGAGAGCAGATTTTAGAGGAATGCGTCGCAATAAAAACATAAAAAGTAAAGTGCCTACCATGGCAAAAATTGTCGCAACGACCATTTTTCCTAAAACAGGAATATCGGGCCAAAAAATCATAATAAAAAGAATGCCAAGGGAAGCAGATTCAATGGTTCCAGTGGTTGATGGTTCGACAAAGCGATTGCGTGTTAATAGTTGCATAATCATGCCTGAAAGTGCAAGTGCTGCGCCTACTAAAAGGATTGCAATGGTACGAGGAAGACGTGTTTGCCAAAAAATAAGCCACGCATGGGGATCGGCTGCAAAAAGGTTAGAAGGTGTGACATCAGAATAACCAACAAAAATGCTGAGGATAGACAGGAAAATTAGAAGTGTTATGGTTATCCAGTAATTCTTCACGTTAAATCATTTTCTAACAAAATATACAAAAAGCAAAGACTGCTTAATAAACAACCTCTGCTTTTAAATTTTATTTATATAGCAAGCAAGCTCTTTCGTGCGCTTATTTGCTCTTTGTAAAGGCTTCATTGATCTGCTGTGCGGTTTCAATGAGTGCTGTTAAACCACCATTTGCACGATACCAACTCCAAGAGTCCAAATAAATAATTTGGTTTTGTTTGCTTGCTGTTGTGCGGTGAACAAGCTCATTGTTGAGCAATTGTGCTGCGGATTGTCCTTCCCGTCCAATGGCTGCATCGCGATCAATTACTAACAACCAATCAGGATTGGTTTCAAGAATGAATTCAGGAGAAATGAGTTGTCCATGTTTTTGCACGGTAAGTTTATCGGTTGCAGGGGCAATTCCAAAAGCGGAGTGAAAAATATCGAAACGTGATTTTGGTCCGAAAGCACTGATTTTTCCACCAGAGGTCATGAGTATGAGCCCGGTGCCTTTTCCTTGGGTATTTTTACGGACTTCAGCAAAAGCTTCATTGATTTTTGCAATTTCCTTTTCTGCTTCTTGTGTTTTACCAAAAATTTTTCCAAGGATAGACACATTTCGTTTTATATCTTCAAGAGAATTTTCGTTTTCTACGGTTAGATCAATTGTTGGGGCTATTTTGGATAAGTCTTTATATTTTGCTTGAGTTCTGGAGGAAATAATAATCAAATCGGGTTGAAGAGTGGCAATTTTTTCATAATCTGGCTCAAAAACGGTTCCAATTCTTTCATATTTTGCATCGTCAAATTGTTGCAGATAGGAAGGTTTTTTTCCTTCAGGAAGGCCGATAACTGCTTGGATACCAAGGCGATTCATATTATCTAGCGAGGCAAGATCAAACACAACAACCTTTTGGGGAGAAGTGGGAACAGAAGTCGTGCCTGAAACATGATCAATTGTTATATTTGTCTGGGTACTCGTATTTGCAATACTCGTATGCGTCCACAAAATCGTTGCAAAACTAATTGCAACCAGTAAAACAGAAGTCATCCATTTCATATATTTTATCATCGTGATTTTATCCTTTTATCTAATATTACAAGGGTTTGTGCACTTAAAAACTTAACTTTGGTATTTTTATGCACAAAATGACGCACTGATAAATAACACTATGTTGTAAAGTTGACTAACATATGTTACAAACCGTTCACTTACCTCATTTTCACTTAATTCTAGTGTTTTTGCAACATTATTTAGAAAGTTTGACATATGATCAATGTATTTAAAAAGCGTACACGTTTGTACGCACTGACAACAAGTGCTTTCTTCTTTTTGCAAGGTGTAGATGTTTCTATGGGGAGTGGTTGGTTCTCATTCTCTTCGCCTGTATTATCTCCATTTGCGTCATTTGTTCCTAATTCAATTACATCATCTGTCTCTAATGCAATCGCTGAAAAGGTAGTTTCACTTGCATTGGATACAGTTAAAACATCTGTCGCTGACTCAATCTCTTCTATCTCTTCTATAGTTCCAACGCCTGAATCTCTAGTTACAGGACTATCTTCAGCATTGCAATATTTAGAAGTACTCGTTGAACCTAGATTAGAAGCAAAGGGTTCATTGCCTAGAGCGTACGTTTCTATAAGACAACTTCCTGGTTCACGAATACCTCTTTTTGCGCTTTTTCCTAAAAACGATATAAATATGTGTGAAGATAGTTCTGGTGAGTCAGAGCATGGATCCATTATATGTGTAGACGGTGAAAAACATACAATAAAAGGAGGTACGATTCGTGTAAAAAAATACGGTGATAATGCTGTGTTTGCAGTGGGTCGTCTTGTTATAGATAATGCGAATGGTTCGCGTTCTAGCGTTGTAACGGGAGGTGCAGGTTCCAGAACTGCCAGAACTGCCAGAACTGTTAATAGTCTTGTAGGAGGGAATACCTCCGGACGTGTAAGTGTTGTTGACTCTTCGCGTTCTGGCGTTGTAAGGGGACCTTTATCCAAAACTGTAAATATTGCTAAGGCGACAAGTGTAAAGGTAGAAGGTGTATCTATCGTTGGTGTAGATCCTAAAAGCTTTAATGCTCAAACTGCTGTTATGGGGTTTGGGAGTGCTGTATTGTCGTTAGCAGGTGCAAAAGTTGAATTGCTGAAGTCAAATATCGAGAACTTTGTTACTGGTCTTGAGGCTGGGTACAAAGGAAATATTCATATGAAGGAAGGAAGCATCAAAAAAACTTTTTTGGGTGCTACAGCTAGTTTTGAATCGTCTATTTTTTTAGAGGGAACAGATATTAATGTGGAAGTCGTTAATGATAAAGTACCTCTGAATGTAGTTGGTTTACATAGTTCTGGTAGATCTCAAATAACGATGAAATCTGGATCAATTACTTTTGCAAAAGGTGGTGTGGGGATTTTGGCGGAAGACGAAGGATTTGTTACACTAGAAGATGTTAGAATTCATATTGCTGAAAAAGAGAGAAACAATGAGGAATCTCCAGAAGGAACTTTAGGTGGAGAGGCTGCTTCTAGTGTACTGGATCCGAGTGTTGTTTTTTTATTGGAAGATGGTTTTGTTTCTTCTAATCGTGTAATCTTTAACGGTTCTAATGCTATTGTTCTATGGATAAATAGTAATTACGGTATTGAAAATGGTCTCTTTGGTGTCATTAATTTAAGGTCTGGTCCTGGAAAGGTCGATAGTTTTACTGAATTTGTTGAGAATACTTTTGCTGATGACTATGCTAGCATTAGGTCTGCTATCAATTATTCGGTTATTACAGTAAAAGATAGAGGCTCGTATGGTATATATTTTGGTGAAAGTGAACCAGAATTCGAAAAAAGAAGTTTAGAAACGAATAATCAAAGTGAAGAAGGAGAAGAATCAAGTGCTAGAGTTAGAAGAAGTAGTGATGTTGCAGGAGCAACTATAGCTACAGTAACTACTGGAGGTGTTGTAGAAAGCCAAGCATCTTTCTCGGAAGAACCAGAAGTAGATGGGAGGCATATGGTTCTTTTAAGACGTTCTGTTCTCAAGGTTCCAGATGGTGTGGCCATTTATGGTAACGATTCGAGCGGTTCTGTTGCTTTAGGACAAGACACATTAGTTTCTGGTGATCTATTATTGCGTGCTACAGGTTCTTCTAGTTTGAAGGTTTTTGCTCATGATTCTAGTATTGTAGGTTCTGCACGCATTGATAGAACCGCGAGTGCAAACCTTTTTTTATCTCATTATTCAGAATGGCATTTAGCAAAAAGTAAGTATAGTAATGAAGCTTCGGATACAGATTGTATAGATTCTTGTGTTTCGTCTATAGATCTCAAAGATAGTGTTATTGCGTTTTTACGATCTGAAAATAGAGATGGAGGTTATCAAACACTTCGCGTTGGGGATGGGAACGGCACGGTTTACGCTGCTTCTGGAGATTCTTATATTTACTTTAATGCGCGTTTAGTTCCTAATACTTCGGATAGTGATCAAATGTCTGACAGGCTTTTGATTCATGGTGATGTTGCTGGAAAAACGATAGTGCGTGTAAAAGATACTTCAGAAGGAACACAACAAGATGATAAGCAATCTCATAGTATTTCAATTATTCAGGTCTTTGGACAAGCAGAGGCGGATTCTTTTAGGCTAGACGGTGATTATATTACACGAGAAGGGTTGCCTTATAAGTATGTTCTTCGTGCTTATGGTCCAACCATTTCTTCTTCGGAAATACAACCTTTTGATGAGAAATTAATTGCGAGTAGTGGAAATGCGAATAGTAGAAGTGTTTGGGATTTTCGCTTAGAAAATCAATATGTTGTTCCTCGTGTTTCTAATACTGTCACTGACGCTCGTGGAAGAGGAGATAGTGGTGGTTTGGCGGAACCTTCTGTGTCTGGAGAATCTGGAGCTATAATTTCTCCTTCAAGTGTTTCACTTTTGAGATCTGATACAGGTGGTGTACATCAGGAATTTGCATCTATAGGATCGGCGGCTGCATCTGGCGTAAAACCTAGTGGACCTGTTGGGCGTGTTCTTGTATTGGGTCGTTCTGGTGATGGTGATGTTTCTTCTCAGTGTAATGATATACAGAACAATAGCGAAGAGAGTAATGCTGTGGAGAAAGCTCTTTATGCATGCGGTGATGGTAAGACACATACAATAAAAAATCTTATACTGAAAGGGAATGATAAAGTTCAGCATTCTATGCATGCACAGAATGAGAATACAGTTATTAAGTTGGAGAATGCTACAATTATGGGGGGGGGTGATAATGAAAGCAATGTTGATCTTACTGAATTAAAGGCTATGAGTGCTGTTCTTGCAGAAGATAGCGCAGAGGTCGTTTTGGAAAAAAATTCAACAATTCAATCTTCTCTAATTGGTCTTGAAGCGCAAAGGGGCGGAAAGATTACGATGAACGCTGGAACAGTCAATGCGCGTTATGTGGGCGCTTTGGCAGGTTCTGGATCATCTGTTAATTTAAAGGATACGACAATTAACGTAATGGGGAATTTGGCTGTGACTGGTCTGGCGAGTCAGGTTGGTGAGATAACTATGAATTCTGGAACTATTACTCTGGAAAAGGGAGTAGCAGTAAGGTCAGAATCTGGGGGCAGCGTTAAATTAGACAAAGTGAGAATTATTGCGAAAAAAGGACAGGATAAGTTAGATTCTGTAGATAACTTTGGGCGTGCAGCTTTTCTGTTGATTGATAATGGTTCTGTTGATTTTAAAAATGGGAGTGTTGTGACTGATGCTCATGCTTTGTGGATTGTGAATGGTAGTGGGAATGAGACGACTTCTCCTAGAAAAAAGAGATCATCTGACGTTCGTCCTACTATGAATCACGTAAATATCGAGTCTTCTACTGTTAAAGTGGAAGGTGAAGGAACCTATGGTATATATTTTGATGGTCTAACGCTGAAAGAAGGGAGTGAGAAAACTCGAAGTCAGAATCTAGAAACTGCGCAAACAGGCGTTGCTAAGCGGAGTACTGTGTCCAAACAGGAAAAAACGCCTATAGGCATAACAGGGACAGTTTCGTTGAAAAAAACTGATTTTGAAGTTGCAAATGGTATAGCTATCTATGGTAATAATTCTGGTGGTCGTGTTTCATTAGAAAATAAAACAACTCTTGCTGGTGACTTGTTATTAAAAGCCGAGAATGATTCGAACATATTGGTTTCAGTTGATAATTCTATTGTTACAGGCGGTGTTCGCGTTGATAAAAATTCTTATGCAAAATTAGACTTGGCTAATAATTCACAGTGGATTCTAAAAAGAAGTGCACAGAGGAATTTGGGGACTCTAGATTCAGGATGTGTGGATTCATGCATTTCTTCTGTAAGTCTTGTAAATAGTGCTATTGATTTTGCACCTTCGGAATCTGAAGGAAAATATCAGACTCTCCATATTGGAAATGGGAAAGGAACTGTTTATGCGGCACAGGGTAATGCTGTAATTCATCTCAATGCACGTTTAAATCCTCGTGATCGGAGTGATCAGCAAGTCACTGATCGGCTTGTCATTCATGGTGATGTTTCTGGAAAAACAAAAATACATGTACGAGGTGATGCGGGCAATGTAGGAGATGGTAAAGCGAATGCCAAGATTGCTCATACTGTTTCAATTATTCAGGTCTATGGTCAAGCGAAGAAAGACTCTTTCCAACTCGATGGCAATTATGTTGCACTGAGAAACTCACCTTACAAATACACCCTTCGTGCTTATGCTCCAGAAGCGACTTCGAAACAGGAGCATGTTCAGCAGAAATTTGTTAAGGATGGTGGAGAATTTTGGAATTTCCGTTTAGAAAATCAGTATGTTAAGTCTGTTGGATCTGCTGCCCTTCCTGAACAATTTGTAAGGTCTGTTGTTCCACAGGTTCCAACTTATCTCAGCTTGCCTAATAGTGTATTCCACGCTGGTTTGATGGATATTAGCAATCAAAATAAGCAATTGGAGACGTTGCGGATGACTTCTACAGGAATGGTAGAGGTTCGTGAAAATCCCGCTTTATACTTGCGCGGCTATGGTGGAAGTTACCGTTATGCTTCAGATCTGTCCGCACTTGAATATGGTTACGGAGGTGATCTTAGTTATAATGGTGTAGAGGCAGGTGTTTTGCTGCAAACTATTGAAAATGCTGATAGTGCTATATCCTTTGGCGTTATGGGAACTTATGGAAAACTTTCTCTGCAGCCTGTGAATGTTGAGCAAAGCCAGAAGAGTGCATTTGATAAATGGACTGTTACGGTATATGGTAGCATGCAGCATAATGTTGGCTTCTATGTCGACGGTCTTTTATCCTATGGTCTGTTCAAAGGTGATGTTCTCACCCTTGCACGGGGTAAAACAGCAACATTAAAAGGTAATCCTTTGAGTGTTTCTTTAGCTGGTGGTCAGACAATTATGACAGGATATAAGGGCTTTGTCTTTGATCCGCAGGTTCAGGTTGTGTATCAACATCTCCAGTTTAATAAGGCCCGTGATATCGACAATTTTAATATTGAAATGGGTAACCTTAATCAGTGGGTAGCACGTGTTGGTGGACGCTTAACCAAGATTCCTACAGGTTCTGAAGGCGTGAATGCTATTGCTTTCTATGGTAAGCTTTATCTTGCTCATGGTTTTGAAGGAAAACAGTCTGTGCATTTCAATGATGCTTTCAAGTTAGGAGCTTTTGGTTCTTCTCTAGAGGCTGGATTAGGTTTTAATGCCAAATTGTTGCCACAGTTCTCTCTGCATGCTGATATTCTCTATCAACATAAGCTTAATAAGGCTGGTTTTTCGGGAACAAGTTTTTCCGGAGGAATACGTTACCAGTTTTAATATAAGGTACACTATGTACCTTTTTAGAAAAGGCAGCACATTGTGCTGCCTTTTTTCTTTGTAACAACTTGTGTTGTCTTTAAAAGATTTTCGTCTTCTTGATTGAGCAAAAAAAAACATAGTTTTTTGTGTATGAGAGCACTTTTCTCCGCTAAAGCGAATTTTCTTAAAATTTATGCTGCTACTGATGCGATAGAGTGCTTCGCTTTTATCGGCTTTTTAAGCGTTCAGCAGACCGGTATGCGTTACGTGATCCTTTTTGATACTGTATTGATATTATCTAATATAATATTTGATGTTTTCTAAAGCTCGTTTTTGAGAGTTTGTTTTTTACGGATTTAAATCATTGTTTCATTCATCTCTTTGTGGATTAATTTTTAAAGTTCACAAGGCTAGATTGTGTTTTTAATTAATTGCACGCACTGGTTTCATTTTTTCTTTACACGAAATACAGAATGCATTATACACTTATAAATTGTGTTTTGTTGTTATTCTCTTATAGATGGTTTTTAGCGTAGAGCTTTTGCCAAATTTATTGGGATAATTCATTGCACAGTTCAAATAAGCATGAGGCATGTTCTTTTGTTACACTTTTCGTATTTTTGAGGTGTGCAAGGGGGTGTTTTGTAAGTGCTTTTGTTTTTAATGAGAGGGGAAGGAAAGTTTCGAGGGAACTATGATTAAAGTTTTTAGAAATCATGTATGTTTATGTGCTTGTACAACAGCTATCCTCTCTTTGCTTCAAAATGGAAGAGAAGTGTATGCGGCTGCAGAGGGGAAGGATAGTAAACCTTATGTTATAAAGGTTATCCCAGTTGTCTCTGCTAATTCTTCTCCTTATCTTAGCGGGAATAATAAGCATAAGCTTCCTCTTAGTGGAGAGAGTGGGGATAATTATTACCCTTCTAATATGATTAATGTTGGCAATAACGATGAGGGTATTCGTGGGGGGAGTGACTATCGTAAGCTGAGTGGAGTGGATGGATGGAATGGACATAAGGATAATGTAGATAACTCTGTTAAAGATGCAGACTCTGATGGAAGAGGAGTAAATCCTGGGTTTTATTACTATAGTGGATTATATTATATATGCGATAATTGCGGGGAATCTAAAATTGATAATAAATCTTATACAATTACGAACGAAAATGTTTCCAACTATCCTGATGATCCTACTGCTATAACGGTGAAGCGGATAGGGTCCAGAGTTGATGGAGAAAATGTAACTGTTAGCAGTGAAATTTCTGATAAATCTTTTTTGCGTGGTGTGGCTGTATCCGATGATGGAAAGATTGTTTTGAAAAAAACGACGCTTAAAAATACAAAGTTAGCTCTTTTTGCTCATAATGGAATCATTGAGGTAAAGCAGGGGATTATAGAGGACAGTGATAGGGCTGTTGAAGCTGTGGGGAATTCATTGGTTATTTTAGAGGGTGCAAAAGTTAATACGCGTGATGGGAAGGCAAGTCTTTCCAGTTATAGCGGGGCAGATATTTGGGTGGAAGGTGGGGAGGTTAACTTTACCAACAGTCATGGGATTTCTGCGATGTTGGGAGGGACGGTGATTCTCGATGGTGTCACTCTTACTGGAAAGGGCCACAAAGACAAAAATGATGCAGCTTTTTTAATGGATGAAGGGGGGCGTGTTGAGTTTACAGGGGGGACTATTAAGGTTGAGGGTGCACATGGTATATTATTAGAAAATCCCGTCAAGCCTTTTAGTGTTGTACCAGAACGCTCTGACTCAAAAGATGAAACTGAAGATTTATCGAATAACTTTTATGTGACCGAGGCTAACTTTAAGTCTTCTTCTATTACAGTAAAGGGTGAGGGATCTTATGGTATCTATTTTCAGGGAGAGAAGCCATGGAGCGAAGGTGGAGGTAAAAAAGAAGAGATTTCATTAGAGGAAGAAAAAGCTCCACCACGATTGGAAGTTGTTAATTTGGATACAACAGAGTTTTCTGTTGAAGACGATACCGCTCTTTATGGCAGCAATGTTATTTCTGGTGCGGTGAGTTTGATGAAAAGCACTCTTCGTTCAGGGAATTTTTTATTAAAAGCTGAGAAAGGGGCATCTGTGATCGTTTTGGCTGATGCTTCTACGCTTGAAGGTCGCACACACGTTGATAAAGACTCTAATGCCGAACTTTATTTAGGAGGTCGTTCTACATGGATTTTACAACAACCGCTGCAAAAAGATCAACATGGGGCTGCACATGATTCTTCTATTTCACTCGTTAGTCTTATGGGTGATAGCTCTATTAATTTTAAAAGACATGAATCTTCTTCTGTTGATAATTATCAAACTCTTCGTATTGGAAAGGGAAAGGGTGAGGTTTATAGAGCACGGGAAGGTGCCTCTATTTCCCTTAATACATATCTGAATAGTGGTGGTGCTCTTAATCATCAAAAGACTGATCGTGTTTTAATTCATGGTGATGTTTCGGGAAAAACAAAGCTCCAAGTGCATGGAGTTGCAGGAAGTCCAGGAGGATATACGGGAAAGGGGGGGAATGCTGAAGGTATTTCAATCATTCAGGTTTCTGGAGAAGCAAAGCAAGATTCTTTTCAGTTGGAAGGTGGTTATGTAGCCTTAAACGAATTACCTTATCAGTATAAGCTTTATAGTTATGGTCCAGAATCTGAGTTTGGAAAAGCAAGTATGGATCAGAGATTAGTTGAAGGTAACGGGGAATTTTGGGATTTTCGCCTTGAAAGTAGGTCTATAGATTCTGATGTTCAACCTAAACCAGATCCTGCTCCTAAGCCAATTCCGGGACCAGAACCTTCTCCAGAACCAGCTCCGGAGCCTCATCCTCGTCCTAAGCCGGGCGTTAAGGCTGTTGTTCCGCAGGTTCCGACTTATCTCCTTTTGCCTAATGCCTTACGTCATATTGGTTTGATGAATGTTAACAATCAAAATAAGCGGTTAGAAGCTTTGCGAATTACTTCTGGGGGCTTATTAGAAAGTCGTGAAAATCCTCTCTTTTTTGTGAGCGGTTATGGCGGCAATCATCGTTATACTTCAAATCTTTCCACGCTTGAATATGGTTATGGCGGCGAGTTTGATTATAATGCACTAGAGGCAGGTGTTTTGCTGAAAGTAATCGAAAATATGTATGGTTCCACTTCTTTTGGAGTTATCGGGGCTTACGAGAGATTTTCTTTGCAACCTTTGAATGTTGAGCAGAGTCAAAAAAGTACATTTGATAAATGGTCAGTTACGGCATATGGTGGTATGCAGCATGATGCGGGTTTTTACGTTGATGGTCTTGTGTCTTACGGCTTGTTTAAAGGTGATGTTCTAACAACTGCACGTGGCAAGACGGCAACATTAAAGGGTTTCCCTTTAAGTGCTTCATTGACTGCTGGTAAAACGTTTATGGTGGGGGAAGACGGTTTTGTTTTTGATCCGCAAGTTCAGGTTGTTTATCAATATCTTCAATTTAATAAGGTGCGTGATGTGGATGGCTTTGATATTGATTTAGGAAAGCTTCATCAGTGGGTAGGGCGTGTTGGAGGGCGTTTAACAAAGAGGCTGGTCGTTACTGATGAGGCTCAGGTTGTTTCTTTCTATGGCAAACTTCATCTTGCTCATGGTTTTGAAGGAAAACAATTTGTGCATTTTAAAGATGCTTTCCAGCTAGGTGCTTTTGGTTCTTCATTAGAAACAGGATTAGGTTTTAATGCCCAATTGTCTCAAAAATTTGCGCTTTACGGCGATTTGGTTTATCAGCACAAACTAACGAAAGCTGGTTTTTCTGGAACGAGTTTTTCAGGTGGATTGCGTTATCATTTCTAGTGTTGTTCCTGTTTTTGATTAATCTTTCAAAAAAGCTACAAGTTATACTTGTGGCTTTTTTTTCATTATCTATTCATTTTGTGTTATAGCATTTTTACGAGAGTGTGACTTTGCATATCTTTAACATGCTTTTAGGTTGGACTTCTTTCGTTTTTTTGAAAAGTCTGAAGAGTTTGTACGTTATTGTTTCAAAACGCGTATTTCAGAGTGATTATTATATTGTTTATAATATTTTGATTTATAAAGATATTTTTTAATTTAGGGCGCTGAAATATTTTCAATTCTCTTATGATGAATCCATAAAAAGCATTCCTTTGTCTATTATATGTAAGATTAGCAAGTGGATAATCGTTTAAGAAAGGAGTCAATATAATTTGGGGGATTATGTTAAGAGGAGAGGATTTACAATATTAGAAATTGACAAAGACAAAGATGCTACTCAGACGCAATGAGGGCTGTATCCGATAAACTTGATATTATATCTGCTGTCGTTATGAAATGGAGATGGAAATATGAAATATATCTGAGAAAATTGGTGGATTAGAAACATAAATAACGTATTATTTTTTGAAAATGCGTTTTCTTTAAAGAATGTGATAAATAAAAAGATAAAATTATATGTCATTTTCACCTTTTAGATACGGCTCTGAATATTTTAAAATGTTGAAAAGAGATGGTAAAAATCGGAACAGATTTTAATTTTTACACTTTCCTCCTCTTTCTAAATTAGTTCGTATTTCCATAAATACTGCCTAAAACAGCTGTATGTGATAGCTTTGCTTCCCAATTTTGGCATATATTCAGTTTTGTCTGCTTACGAGTGCCCATTGTTTCAATATAATATTTATCTCGAATATTAATTATACACGCTTTGGGTATTGATTAAACAACAGTTAAAATAGGCATTCTTAATGTACAAAAATCCCTTAAAGCTGCTTTTAAATAACAACTTTAAAGATGATTTTTCTCTAATTTTCAGTTATATTTTTGCAAATCCCTTATAAAAAAATAGATTTAGACTGTATTTTTAGTAACTTTTAAATTCCATATTTACATAAAACACAAAAAGCATTAATAAGATCTGCGCAGTTAATCCAAAACGTATTAATTTTTTCTCTTTGTTAAGTTTTTTGATACATTACGTATTACTTTTATGGGCAAAATTATGGTGTAATTATGGTCAATCTATTTAAAAATCGTTTTTCCTTATGTACTTTTACAACAGCATTTCTTTTTTGTGCACACAATGTTCATGCTACGGTTCAAGGTGGTGCTGTTGTTAATACTGGGGTACAAGATCGTTCTGGCGTTAATGGTAAGACACAAAATAATCAGGATCAATTTTCATGTAGTATGAATAGTGAATTTTATCGGTGTAATGATGGTAAAAAACACTACTTTTACAATAAAAATTATCAAAAAACTGATGAAAATACGAATGAAACTGTTGCTATACAAGCATCTGGAAGAAAAACGCTTCTCTTAGGGAAAAATATAACTGTTAAGGATGCTTCAAGTGCTGTTATTTCAAAAGAAAGTTTTTGGAAGTATGGGGTCGTGGCGAGTGAATATGGACAAGTGATTATAGAAAGAGGAGAGATTAACTTTACAAAGGGTATCGGAGTTAAAATAAAAAATTGGGGACAGGTCGATTTAAGGAGTAGTTCTATTACCGAACAAGGTAGTCAGGGGATGGGTATAGATGACCATAATGAAAATTCAGCTTTTCATGCGTCTAATGGGTTTATCCATTTTGAGAAAGGTAAAGTTAATCTAGCCAATGCTCATGGTTTTTCAATGCATGGGAATAATATCGATGGGAAGGGTGTCTTTATAACTATCGTGGATTCTACGGTTTTGGTAGAAAGTAATACGTCTTATGGGTTGCGTTTTTGGGAGGGACTAGGAGACAGAAATGAGGAAATGAAAGATCACGAGTATCCCTATTCTTTTTATATTTTTGCGGGTGAGGAAGAGATGTTCGGAAGTCTTCCAAAAACGAACTTACCCGTACGAGGGATTGTTGACTTGACAAGAACCTCTTTTACAGTTCCAAAGAGTGCAGCTATTTATAGCAGAGGATCTGGTGGTGTTGTTAGGCTGTTGGATAATTCCAAACTTTCTGGAGATTTATTACTGAAGGTTGAGGATGGCTCTTTTGTGAAGGTTTCAGTGGATGCTTCTACACTTGTAGGGGGGACACATGTTGATGAAAGTTCTTCTGCTGAATTTCGGTTGAGAGGTGATTCAAAATGGATTTTATCACGACCGAAAAATAAAAATTTGCAAGTTCCTAGTTCTATAGGTGTTTCATCAATTTCATTAATACATCTTATTGATAGTTCTATTATTTTTGAACAACCAGAAACTAACATAGTTGATGGCTATCAAACCCTTCGTGTTGGGAGAGGAACAGGTGAAGTTTATAAAGCACAGGGTAATGCACATCTTTATCTCAACACTTATTTGAATAAGGGGGGGGCTCTTCAGAATCAAAAAACGGATCGTTTTTTGATCCATGGTGATATTGAAGGAAAAACGATAGTACATGTGCATGGTGTTTCAGGAAGTCCAGGAGGTGGTACGGAGCGTTATGGAAATGACAAAGGTATCTCGATTATTCAGGTTTCTGGAATAGCGGAGAAAGATTCTTTCTTGTTGGATGGTGATTATATTGCATTGGACGGTCTACCTTACCAATATAGGCTTCATGCTTATGGCCCAAACTCTGAATTAGGAAGAGCGAGTGCGTCTCAAAGATTAGTCGAAGGTGAAGGAGATTTTTGGGATTTCCGCCTCGAAAATGGATTTATTGATTCTGATACTACATTTAGATTAACTCAGAGTTCTAAACTTAGTTTAGGTGGTGAGCATCATTCTAGGCAAGGCGTTAAGGTTGTTGTTCCTCAGGTTCCAACTTATCTGCTTTTGCCAAATAGTTTATTCCATGCTGGTTTAATGGATATAAGCAATCAAAACAAGCAGTTAGAGACAGTACGGACTAATCCTAGTGGAATGTTGGAAATTCGTGAAAATCCTGCTTCATTTTTGCGTGGCTATGGTGGAAGTTATCGTTATGCCTCAGATTTATCTGCGCTTGAATATGGTTATGGGGGAGATCTAGGGTACTATGCACTAGAGACAGGTGTTTTGCTACAAACTGTTGAAAATGTTGACAGTGTTATATCCTTTGGGGTGATGGGGTCTTATGGAAAGCTTTCTCTACAACCTCGAGATGTTGCACAAAGCCAAAAAAGTACATTTGATAAATGGACTGCTACAGTTTATGGCAGTATGCAGCATGATGTAGGATTCTATGTTGATGGTTTGTTATCTTATGGTCTGTTTAAGGGAGATGTTCTGACAACTGCGCGGGGTAAAACGGCAACATTGAAGGGTAACCCTTTAAGTGTTTCCTTGATGAGTGGTCAGAAAATTGCCACAGGATATGAAGGTGTTGTTTTTGATCCACAGGTTCAGGTTGTTTATCAGCATCTTCAATTTAATGAGGTCCGCGATATTGATAATTTTAATATTGAGATGGATAAACTTGATCAATTGATGGTGCGTATGGGTGGTCGCTTGATAAAGACTCTTACTGCGTTTGAAAAAGATCGTGATGTTTCTTTTTATGGAAAGATTCATTTTGCCCATGATTTTGGAAAAGAAAGGTCTGTGCGCTTTAAAGATTCTTTCCAGTTAGGGGCTTTTGGTTCTTCTCTAGAGGCTGGATTAGGTCTTAATGCTCGCTTGTCTCAAAAATTTGCGCTTCATGGTGATTTGGTTTATCAGCATAAGTTGAGTAAAGGTGGTTTTTCTGGAATCAGTTTTTCTGGTGGATTGCGCTATCGTTTTTAGGATGATCATCTTGAGGTAAGTTGTTTAAAAAACCACAAGCTATGCTTGTGGTTTTTTATTATTTGTTTGCAACTTTTTAAATAAGTTTTTTAAAAAAATGTTTTTTTGCATGAGCTAGTTTGTTTCTTTTTAGAAACGAGATAAGACTTTCTGGTTTGCAGTTTTTGCTTCTTATGCTGTTTTTCTTCTTTGAGTTTATTTTTATTAAATTCTCTTGAAATCACCGCTTTGGGGTGGAATTTTTATTTCTATCTATATTTTTACGCGTTTTTATAAATAATACAATTTTAAATTGTGATATTTTGGGATTCTGGCTTTACATAAAACATAGGGTGGATATATAAAATACAAAACGTATTTTAAATTATCACGCGTAACCAAAGTTATTAAACAGAACGCGTGTTTTTTGTTTTTAGAGAAGGGGAAGAAAGTTTGTAGAAAATTATGTTTAAAAATCATCTCTCTTTATATCATTTTACAACGGTTATTTTTTTCTTTGTATACAATACTGATGCAGGTGAGATTTCTTCTGAGAAGAAGCCATATTCATGTAACGAAAGTGCCTCATTTTATCGCTGTAATGATGGTAAAACGCATGAAATTACCAAGAAAACTTATCAACTTACGGGTGAAAGTTCTGATGCTGCCATAGAGGCATCAGGGAAAAATACAGTCATTGAGGGAGAGGCTATAATCATTAACGGTGTTTCGAATGCACATGGACATTCAGAAACAAACGCTTGGACAACAGCTGTAAAGTCCTCAAATGGGGGAGGCGTTGCTCTATTTGATTCCATGTTAAATAACGTGTCGATAGGGGCCGATATTAATGATGAGGGAGCTTTTGAAATGCAGGATGGGGTGATTAAAGCAACCAGAATGGGGATCAGTGTTGGGGGTAAAGGGTCGTTTGTTTCTTTGACCAAGACAGAGATTAAGACATCTTCTGATGCGATAGGTCTTTTGAGTCATAATGGTGCAAAAATTTATATGAAAGGAGGAAAAATTGATTTTGCTGATGGTATTGGTGTTCAAACAGGAGGAGATGGAGAAATTAATTTAGAGGGCGTTTCTATTACTGGGAGGGGGAAACAGGGAACAAATACAGATAATCATCGTGAAGGTTCTGCTTTTAGTATGCTTCAGGGGAAAGGCTCTCTTAATTTCCAGAAGGGAAACGTTAATGTCGACAATGTTCATGGCATTGTAGTGCAGGGGAATAACCATAATGCTGCTTATATAAAATATTCCAATGTTTTTGTGAGAGGGAATGGATTTAATGGTATGCACTTTTTTTGGGAAGCTGTCTTAAATGATAAAAAAACAATTATACCTGGAAAAGGGACTGTCTATGTGACAAAGACAACTTTTATGGCTCCAGAAAGTACGGCTATTTATAGTCGCGAATTCGAAAGTTCTGTTAAACTCTCACAACATTCAAAAATTTCTGGAGATTCACTCCTGAAAGCTGTTGAGCGTTCTAATGTAAAGATTGAGGCTGATGCTTCTACCCTTGTAGGAGGCGCACATGTTGATGAAAGTTCTACAGCTAAGATAGATTTAAAAAATGGTTCAAAGTGGATTTTATCGCGACCAAAATATGACAAATTGCAAAATTCTGATGCTTCTGGTTCTAGGTTAAAAGATTATTCTTCTATTTCATCGGTTAATCTTACGGATAGTTCTCTTGTTTTTGAAGAATTAAAATCTAAAAAAACAAATGGTTATCAGACACTTCTCATTGGAAAAGGATTTGGGACTGTCTATAAAGCGCACGGTGATGTGAATCTTTATCTTAATGCATATTTGGATAAAGGGGGAGCTCTGCAAGAGCAAAAAACTGACCGGCTTTTAATCAATGGTGATCTTGAAGGAAAAACAACAGTTCATGTTTATAAGATTCCTGGAAGTCCAGGGGCATTGACGGGAGATGGTGGTAATAATCAGGGGATTTCCATTATTCAGGTTTATGGAAAAGCCATGGAAGATTCTTTTCAGTTAAAGGGGGGGTATGTCACACTTGAAGCCTCCCCCTATCAGTATCATCTTAAGAGTTATGGTCCAGGCTCTTCTTTAGGGGCGGCAGATTCCAATCAAAGAGTGCTTAAAAACTCTGGAACATTTTGGGATTTCCGACTTGAAAGTCAATTTGTTGATTCCACTAAAGTTTTTCCTGTTCTTGATTTGGTTGTCCCCCCTTCTTCTGATGATATTCCTTCTGTTCTTAAAATTCATCCTAATATTACTGGAGGTGAGGATGGTTCTATTGATTCTAACTCTCAGCAAAAGTCTCAGGAGCCAAGTCTTTCTTCTCCTGTAGATTCTCCTGATAGGGATTCCCATCTTACGACCACACCTAATGTATCTGATGTTTTTGTACTTGAGATCCCCAATCCTCTTTCCTCTCTTGCACCTGTTGTTCCCGCTATTGCTGAATCTAATCCAGTTGCTCCACCTGAATCTGGTTCACTTGTTCCGCTATCTGTTTCACCCACTCCTTCTGTTGTTTCCCCAGTTGCATCTGGTTCACCTGTTCCGCCATCTGTTTCACCCACTCCTTCTGTTGTTTCCCCAGTTGCATCTGGTTCACCTGTTCCGTCATCTGTTTCATCCACTCCTTCTGTTGTTTCCCCAGTTGCATCTGGTTCTTCTGTTCCGCCATCTGTTTCACCCACTCCTTTTGTTGTTACTCCACCTGCGTCTGGTTCTTCTGTTCCGGCATCTGTTTTTGAGCCTTCTTCTCATTTTGAGCCAAATGTGAGAGTCGTTGTTCCACAGGTTTTGACTTATATTATTGTGCCAAATACCTTATTTTATGCTGGATTGATGGATATCAGTAATCAAAGCAAGCAGTTGCAAGCGCTGCGAACTGTTCCTGGTCGGTTGTTGAAAAATGATGAAAATCCCGCTTTGTTTTTGCGCGGTTACGGTGGACATCATCATTATACTTCAAATTTGTCTGCATTTAAATATGGTGATTATGGCGGTGAGCTTGATTATAATGCACTAGAGGCAGGTATTTTACTCAAGAAAATCGAAAGTGCATACAGTACGACATCTTTTGGGATTATGGGAAATTATGGCAAGCTTTCTTTGCAGCCTCGAAAGGTTAAACAAAGTCAAGAAAGTATATTTGATAAATGGACAATAACAGCATATGGAAGCATGCAGCATGATACGGGTCTCTATATGGATGGTCTCTTCTCTTATGGTTTGTTTAATGGAAATGTTCTCACACTTGAGCGAGGTAAAACGGCTGCATTGAGAGGGAAGCCCCTAAGTGTTTCTTTAATTGCTGGTAAAACGTTTATGATAGGCAGCCGATATTTTATTTTTGAACCACAGGTTCAGTTTGTTTATCAAAATCTCCAGTTTCATAAGACTCGTGATATTGATAATTTTAATATTGATATGCGAAGTCCAGATCATTGGGGGATGCGTATTGGTGGGTATTTAACGAAGACACTTACATTTACTAAAGATAAAGATGCACATGTTCTCTCATTCTATGGTAAGCTTCATTTCATTCGTAGTTTTGATGATAAACAATTTGTATATTTTAAAGATGCCTTCCAGCTTGGTTCCTTTGGGACTTCTTTAGAAGCTGGATTTGGTGTTTTTTCGCAATTATCTCCCAAAATTATTTTTCATAGCGATCTGATTTATCAGCATAAATTTACGAGTGACGGCTTTTCCGGAACGCATTTTTCTGGTGGATTAAGTTATCATTTTTAATTGTATTTTTCTTTAATACATCCTTTGTGAAAGACATAAGCACAAAACACGGTTTTGTTGTGTCGTTTTTCTGATTTTTGACTTTACATATAATACAAAACAAATTATATGTAACGGCACATAATAAGTAGATGAACTAGGTGTGTCTTTTCAGTTTTTTATGAATAAAATAAAGGAAGTTTAGACTAAATTATGATTAAAGTACTAAAACGCTATGTGTGTGTGTTCTCTTACGACCTCTATTTCTTTCTTCGTGCACAATATAGATGTGAGTGCAGAAGATTATAACCCCTCGTGTAATTCTCTTTTTAAGTCGCATTCGTGTGATACAGTTGATGCTTCTCGTACTTTTGGAAGTCGTAATAAGTTATATATGAGTGGATTGGATAGGAGGACTACAGGTGTTATTTTTACAATACGAACTCATAACATAGTTATTAAGCCGCAAAAAAGTAAAGGGGAAAAAGGCTTTCAGGAACTGATGGAATTTTAGAATTAAAGAGATCTGAGAAGATTACATCAGCAGTGGTTGTGTCAAAAGATAATAAAACTTCTTTTAAAAAGAGTTCTATTACAGGAAATGGCGAAAAGAAAAGTGGTAGAAATGCTACGTTATCTCAATCTGTGTTTGGTGTGAAGCAGGGTGGTTCTTTCCTTTGATGAAGGTAAGATTCAGGTTTCTGATGTTCATGGTATAGAGGCAAGTGTCTTGCTCAATGCGATTGAGGATACACATCACACTTTGAGCTCTGGAATAATGAAGAATAATGGAAAAAAAACTCTCTACAACTTCAAGATGTTAAAGAAAGCAAAAAAGTACATTTGATAAATGGTCTATTACAGTATATGGCAGCATGCAGCATGATACAGGCTTTTATATAGATGTCCTTTTTTCCTATGGTTTATTTAAAGGGGATGTTCTCACGCAAGCAAGAGGCAAGACAGCAACATTGAAGGAAACACCTTTGAGTGCTTCATTGATTGCGGGCAAGTCATTTATGACAGGGCATAAAGGGGTTATTTTTGATCCGCAGGTTTAGGTTATTTATCAAAATGTGCGGTTTGATAAGGCGTCTGATATTGATGGTTTTGATATTGAGATGGGAAAACTTGATTTATGGGTGATGCGTGTTGGTGGTCTTTAAGAAAGATGCTTGCTGCTTCTGAAGAGGCTCTTGTTGTTTCTTTCAATTGCAAGCTTCAGCTTGCCATTAGTTTTAGAGGAAAACAACGTGTGCGGTTTGGAGATGAATTCCAATAAGGGCTTTTGGCTCTTCTCTAGAAACTGGAATGGGATTGAAGGCTCAGTTGTCTTCAAACTCTTCTTTGCATGGAGATGTAACTTATCAGCATTGCCTTAGAAAAGGTGGTTTTTCAGGGATTATTTTTTCAGGCGGTTTATACTATCGTTTTTAGGTGCCTATGAAATATAGAGTAATTTTTACATAAGTTATAGAGTGTTTTATGAAGTATAAAGTGATTATTTAAGTTTTATACTTGCTATTTTTAGTGTGTTTAACTTAATGTTATGGGGAATGTTTTTTATTTTTAACTAACAGGGGAGAAAGGCAAATTGGGAATAAAGTTATGGTTAATGTATTAAGCGGGTATAGATTTTTATTTATTACAACGGCTATTGTTTCTTTTTTGCCAATCGTGAGTGTTAATGCGAATCCTAATAATTTAGGAACTTCCTGTAATGTATCAGGGAGTTTTTTTACATATAGCGATAGTAAAAAACATACGATAAGTAATAAAAATTATACTCCTTCTGTCTCTTCTCTAGATGATTTTATTGCTGTCTTCTCTATAGAAAAAGAGGGAACTGTTTTAAATTTATTAGAGACAAATATTATCTCGCATAGGCCAAAGCAGTCATTTTTATATAGTGCATCTGTAAAAGATGATGGCAAGCTTGTTCTAACCAATTCAAATATTAAGGATATGTCCGGTTTTCGTGTTCAGAACGGGCAAGTTGTGATGAATAGAGGGAAGATTGAAGGTAGTTTGCAAGCTGTATGTGCAGAAGGAAAAAAAACCGATATTGCTTTAGTGAGCGTAAATATTGATATTGTATCAGATAATTTGAATGCAAAAGGGATTGGATTTGTGAGTAGTTCTGATGCATTCGTTAGGATGTCAGGCAGTACTATTACTTTTCATGAGATTGGTGCGTTTTCAACACAATTTGGGGGAAAATATCTTATTGATACAACCAATATTCAGGGAAAAGGTAAGAAACATACGATTGTAGTTGATAATGAAACTATTGATGAATTTCCAAGAGCTTTTGACATATCACAGGGTGGTGATGTTCATTTGCGTGGTGATTCTATTCAGCTCACTGATATGCATGGCTTCTTGATTACGAATTTTGCAGGTTATGCAGATGCTGAAGGTAAATTGGTTCAAGAATACGCTTCATCAAATGAGTTTAAAAAGACAAGTATTAAGATAGAAAAAAACAATATTTCTGTTCAGGGTGAGGGAGTATACGGTCTGTATTTTTATGGATTAGGTCCAGATGTATGGGGTGATATGTTTAAGGTAGGGAGTGAAAAACTTTCAAAAGTAGAAAAAATTGTTTGGGGTGAAGCATCTTTGCATTTGTCACAGACAGCTTTTTCAGTTCCTGATGGTATTGCCATTTATAGTACGGGGGATGATATTTATGGAGCTGAAGCTACTATTGAATTAACAGAAAGGACAAAGATCTCTGGTGATTTATTGTTAAAGGCTCAAAATAATTCTTCTCTATTGGTGAAAGCAAAGGATTCTACCCTTACAGGGGGTATTCGTGTTGAGGATGCATCAACTGTTCACTTAGAATTAACAAATGGCTCTGCATGGTATCTCACCAAAAGGAAACATACAGATTTGCAGGAATCTCTTCCTGTAGATTCATTACTTTCGTCTATAAGCATTTCTGATAGCACAATTTTTTTTGATAAATTTATATCTCAAGATTATCAAACGCTATATATTGGAAAAGTATATATTGAGAAAGGAAGTAATCTAAATGACATAAATCCAATAGAGGGGATACAGTATGATAAAGAAGCCTATAATGCAAAGGGAAATGTGCAGATTAAGATGAGTGCGTTTGTGAATAATGACGGCTCGTTTAATCCTCAAAAAACTGATCGTATTTTGATCTACGGGAATGTTTTGGGAAGTACACTGCTCATGATGGAGAAATTTTCCAAAACCTTAGAAGGAGAAGCTGGCAATAAAGGAAGTCAAAGTATTTCACTTGTTCAAGTTGCTGGGACAGCAGAGGAAAGTTCTTTTAAGTTAGCCAATAGTTATACTACGGTGAATGGATTTCCTTATCAATATAAACTTCGTGTCTATGGTCCAAGTTCTTCTTCTGGAAATGCAGATCCAAAGAATAGATTGGTTGTTGGAGAAGGGGATTTTTGGGATTTTCGTCTCGAAAGTGTTTACATTGGTCCTGAATTAGATTCTTCTGAAACTGCTTCTAAGCCAACGTCTACAGTTTTACCTCCTCAATCTGAAGAAGAGACGGTTCCTTCTAAACGACCAACAGAGACTATTTCACCTGAACAACCCCCTTCTGTTGAGCCTCCACTTATACCATCTACACCTTCTTTGCCTGAGGGATCTGAACCGTCTGAAACATTTATCCCTACGGATTCGACGCTGACTCCTTCTGCACCAGTTCCGTCTCCCTCAGTACCAACAGTTCCAGAAAATCCTTCTGCTGTGCCTATGCCTGCACCATTTGTTCCAGTTGAGACTTCTACGGATGAGGTTATGCCATCTAAGCCCTCTGTTCCGGAGGACACTTCATCTCTGGATACTGTTTCTCCTCCTTCTGTCCCTGTTGAACCAAAGCCTTCTCAGTCCTCTGAACCTTTAGATCCTTCATCTAATCTCTCTATACCGCTTGATGTTCAGTCTAATCTCCAAATTAGAGCTGTTGTTCCACAGGTTCCAACTTATCTTCTTTTGCCAAATGCCTTATTTCATGCTGGTTTAGTGGATATGATCACGCAAAATAAGACGTTGGAGACAATGCGGAATGCTTTTCATTCTTCTTGGAAAGAGAATGAAAAGACAGCCTTTTTTCTGCGTGCTTATGGGGGGAGCCATCATTATGCTTCCAATTTATCTGCTTTTGAATATGGCTATGGTGCTGAGCTCGATTATAATGCACTTGAAGCAGGTGTTTTGTTAAACGAGATTGAGAGTTTATATGGTCGTACATTCTTTGGAGTTTTGGGGAACTATGGAAATCTTTCTCTACACCCTCAGGATGTTGAACAAAGCAAAAAAAGCGCATTTAATAAATGGTCTGTTGC
>NZ_JBHIRU010000014.1:0-55942 GCF_042197425.1 Bartonella sp. AA126HLJHH | reverse complement strand
TTGCGTTTAAAGCCATTGATATTGGCTTCTCCTTCTTGAATACTAAACACTTGGCAACCGTTATTGGCTCCCAATGCACTTACACGGCAGCCACTCACGATATAATGCCCATGGGCGCGGTCGTACGTCGCAATAGCTTGCATGGCGGGTTCAAGCAATGAGGGGGATTTTTGATCAATCAGAACACCATCTTGTAAGATATAAACCGGAAAGAAAGCCCCTTGCTGCGCATCCTCTTTTAGTGCCCAAACAAGCTTTGCTGTTTCGCGTGCCGCTCCAGGCTCTCCTTCTGCTAAGGTGCCAGGGACTTGCCCCAAGAGCTCTGGATCATCTTCGTGTGTTATCCATTTTTTTTGCAGCTTCACACCAATTTCCAAGCGCCCAATCATAGCAACATTGTTGAGTACAGCGGGTGCAACGGGGAAAATATCGCCTGCGATATAAATCTTGCCATCCGTTAAAGTGACGGTCCTTGTCTCTTTGTTGACAAAAGCATCAGCCCGTTCAACGCGGTCTCCTTCTTGTGCCACAAGGCGCCCCAATCGGTCATGCCGTCCCCTTATAATGGTTTGAACTTCATTCAGTTCACCACTTTGAATAAAGGGACGCGTGCCATAAAAGACAACACTTTGTTGTTCCTCTTTGCCGCGAGATCTGTCAATTGCAAAGGGTAAACCACTTTCATGCTTCATATTAAAACCTCAATAAAATCTTGAATTGTTCGCGAACATCGGCACGCAAAGGAATATTGATAGGCGTTTTGAGTATCTCTACACCGCCATTTAGCTCATCAGCCCCTAACCAAAGTTTGCCAAGAGGGGTTTGTTGTGCAAGACAGCCATGAACGAGAAGGGAAACAGCGGCGGCTTGTTTGTCCTCAACATCTTCAAAATCTGTGCGGGCTGCAAGAAACAACAGAGTGCCTGTTGTAGAAGGGTTAAATCTGTTGCCACAATGGTTGTAAACACCCTCTAAAACCTGCTCTACAGGCTGGACAATGTTGCATCGGCGATACCCAATCAGAGTATTGTTTTCGTCTCTTAAAGCCAAATAAAGGGGACGATTTTGGAACCACTCTGCCATGAGTATATCGCGTTCATGTTTTTTGACCGAACACCACGGAAAATTTGCCATGTCCCATGGATAATCGATTTGTTCCCAGCTTAACTCTTCATCCCCATCATCTATCCAATTACCAATAAGCCTGCCTTCTTCTCTTGTGAGCGTGTGATTGATCTCTGTTGTGCGCCCAAAGGAAAACAAAGTGCCCCCAGCTGTTAAGCGAACACCGCTTTCATACTCCAACATGCTGTCATCAAGGCGTGACATATTGCATTCAACAGCTTGCACATTATAACCATAGGTCCCACGGCGAAAATCAGAGCGCAAACTTTTGGAAAGATCTGTGATTGCTTCAATGGCTTCAAGGCTTTTGCGTTCAGGCAACTGATCAAAATCAAGTTGAAAGGAATTCCACCATGCTCGCCCCGTCCAGGCGGGTTGAAAGCGTGCCGAAATCCCTAGCCATTCAAGCCCTATCTCTATTGCCGCAAGGGAGCCGCGAATATTTTGCCATGCAAGACCCTGATCAATTAAATCATAAAGGTTAGAGAAATAAGGGGTTAATTCTTGTAAGCCATATTCGTCTATTAAAAAGGGCAACCAAGAAGGCGGACGCGTGATAAATTTCGCGCGAGGTATTTCTTCGAGTGCCATTTTAACGTGAGGGTCAAGAGCCATTGCTTCTGCAAAACAACGTTCAAACAAGCTCGAATTTGGGGGCAAAAGTGAGGAAAGCATCAATAAGCACGCCCCCGTTCAGACAAGACAATATCCCCTAGTGCGACGGCTTCATCCGGTGCGACCAAAATATCCTCACAAGGTTGCGTTATGTTCACATGGTGAACGCCCTCAACCATCAAGCGGCTTAGTATCCAACTTAAAGACAAATCACGCCCAAGCCTCCATGCACGCGCCCATTCTGCTCTTAAATTCTGCTCCGCTCTTTCCAAAACAAAGGAGCCTTCATCCGGTAACAACCAAAAATCAGCAGAAACATTGATCATCCGCTGTACCGCGCTTTTCACAAGGATGTGGTCATTGGTCATTTTAACATGGGGGGCATCAAGGGCGGCTTGCACCTTGGCAATTAAAGCTTCATCTGCCACCCCTGATGGGCTATCACTAAAAAGAGCCACATGAATAATCGGGCTTTTACCCTCACGATAAACAAAAGCATCTTTGACATGGATATCGCTTGAGAGGGCAAAATATTGATAACGTGGCGCTGTGCCCCCTGTGGAATGTCCTTGTCTATTCAAGCGAATGCGGCGGCGAAACCGCTCATCATCTTCATCCAAAAGGCGCGTGACCCCATGAAAATCCCCCAAATGATCTAAACTTGTTCCACGCGCAAATGTGAGTAAATTATCCCGCGCCACTTCATTAATTCGCTGGCGCAATAGAAACTCTTCATAAGCCGCCGCTTGCAATTGAATGACCACGGGATCATAAGCCGTCTTTTCCACATTATAAGGAATATGATGCGCTGCAAAAAGCTCAGTCAAACGCGTGATCTTTTGCTCTAAAATTGCTTCAACAGAAAGCTCTTCAATAATTTGTGGCAGAGGGAGTTGTGGAGGGGGAATCTGTGAAAAGGATAAAGGTTCAAACTCAGTCATCACCAACCTCTAAATTGATGCTCATTGGCTCTTTGTGTGACCAATCCCCCAAATGCCCATTGGGATAAAAAACACCCGTTAAAACAAAATGGAATGTGCCTTCACGCGTTGCTTTTGTCAGATCAATCCTCTGCAACGAGAACCCAGGCTCTCCACACTCTGGATCATCGAGTGCTTCAACAATTGCTTGATAAAGCTGCATCATCGTCGCAGGATCAGCATTGGCATCTTGGAATGCTCCAACATCACATCCATAATGACGACGCAAAACCCGTGTCCCAATTCTTGTCGTCAGACATTTACGAAGTGACTGTTGACAATGCGCAAAGCCATATAAAAGAGAGCCATCCTTTTCGCTCATCCCGCACCGCATGGCTTATGCCCCTTTGCTTGTCTTTGTGGTAGAGACCGTTGGGGCCGCAGCAACAACAGGGACTGGTTTTTCAGCGATCTGACCAAGCAGCAACGGATATTTAGCCGCTTCCTCACTTAAACAAATTTCCTCACCCTTGCCCGGTGAACGCTTGCCTGCAACAAAATCGGCATTGGTTAAAATAACATAAGTGTTCTCACGCATGATAAAACTCCTTTAAAGAGGGGAAGAGGTTGTGGAGGGACCCATTTTGACCCCACCGTGTTTGTGGCTTGCGCCAACAGATTTTTGATTATGCTGTAAATCTTCTGCTTGAATATGCACACTGCCCGTTAATTCAACACGGGTTGATTGATGAGAAAGCACCAAACCTTTTTCACTCAAATGAATTTGATTTTCCCCATGGGAGAGAATAAGTTCATCTTTTGTCATCCGCAAAGCGCCACCGGCATAACAGAGCGCCAACTCTTGCGGCGAGCGTGCGGGATTAGGCGCATCCTCACTATAGCTATCGCGCACCACCAGAGAGGCAGAGCCAATTTCGCCATGGGGATTTAACAACCGCACCGGATCACCAACATGGAGGGGCATATTGCTTGAGAGAGCGCCAGAAGCTTCTTGCGCTTGCAACCAAGGCGATAAAACCGCTTGTCCATTGGAACCCTGTTCGGAAAGTTTCACCCGCACCCTATGGCCATCAACTTGCACAACCCGCCCGATCATGTGCTGGTTGGCAAGACAGCGTTCAAGCGCATCAAGACGCTTCATGATTTGTCGAAAGGTATCACTTAAGAGATGTGCATCATTCATGCCCCCACCTCATTGTCCCATGAAATCAAACCACTTTTGAGTTGTCCCTCATCACAAAAAATATCCTGTCCCAACTGATGCAAATCTTGGTGCCATTCCACCACGCTTATCGATACACCACGCTGCTTAATCGCCGCAGAGATAATCGGTTCAATTTGCACCTCACGCGGGGCACTCAAATGCGTTAGTCCCCACAATTGCCCGCTATGACAAAGCACCGCAATGGCTTCTGCTAAAAGCCAACTGGAAACATCACGCTCTTTACCTGTGGTAATAATAAAAGCCCCTAAATGAAGATCAGCACTCATCTGTCCACTTGCTACAGGATTCAAACGGCTTTCTAACACCGCAACCCGTATTGCTGGAGCCACCAGCATCTGTGTTTCAAGCTCTTCTAAGTTAAAACGTCCAAATTGACAGCCGCAATCACGCACATCCGGTAAAGCGCCTTTAAGGCTTCTTATCACCGCTTCACGAAACTGATTAATGCGCCCAGCATTTTTAATCGTTTGACTCATGCAAAGACCCTTTCCAGCCAGTCTTCTGTCGCTTTGACAATTTCCACTTTATTGTGCTCTGAAAGCCCCAAATAAGGGCGTGCGGGCATGGTCACTTGATGCACACAAACAAAGCGGTGTGCATTGCCGCTTTTAAGAAAAAAGCGCAGTGTCTTGCCATTTTTCGGGTGAATAACCCCACCTAATTGATGAATCCGCGCATAAACCAACCCAGAGCCCACAATCACCTGTTCTGGTGAAGCTTTCATATCAATGGAGCGTGAAAGCGCCCCACTGGCATAAAGAATGGAGGTGCGGGCATGATTGTTTTTCCACTTCTCTCCTTGAGCAGACATTTTTTCACTTTGAATCCGCCGCCTTGTGCTTTCTTGAATGAGACGCCCAACCCCTTGTGCCAAAGTCCCCATCGAGCGATCAGCTCCCTTTTGCAAAAAGGATAAAGCCGCTTCAAGCCCTGTCTCTTTAATCTCAATATGGGTTGCAACAGACATATTATCTTCCCATCAAACGCGGCTTGGCATGGAAGAAAGCCCCATCACGCACGGGACCATCTTCGCTCATAATTTTAGGTTCATCTATGCCTAAACCCGCTTTGCCTTCGGCAATACGTTTCAGCAAATCAACCGCCTGTTTGTAACGATCTTCAATAGTCGTGGTCAGTGCCGTATGGCGTATGGCTAAATTATAAACAGCAATATTGACACAGATCATACCCAGAGCCGCTGGCTGTCCAGCAATGGGGATTGAGTAGCGATGAGACAAATGCACATCAATCTCACCACTTGCCTGTTCGAGCGCGCGGGCAATGGCTTGCTCTGAAAAAACTGGATCAGAGTTCTCATCCATCCCACACAAATCATCCAAGAAGTCATCACCCCAGAGCTCTTCAATCAATGTTTTGCTTGCATAAGCCATGTTTAAAAGTTTCCCTTAGACAACTTCTTGCAACAAAACACCGGCATCTTTTGCGGCAACCAATTCACACACACGTTCCCCCACACGCACCCGTTTGCCGCCTGATAAGCCGATATCTGGATCTTGGATCACTCCAGACAAACGTTCGCCCAACTGGGCGCTAAAACCCCAACTGATCACCGAACCATCTGCCTGTTGTTTGGTAGGGTCAATATAAAGCAGTGCAATCTTATTGCCCCACACGCGTGCCAATTGTGCCGAACGCCCTTTACGTGCCAAATTCACTTGCGATTCACCAATGAGTAAACGATCGGGGTGTATTTCCATCAGATCAGCAAATTGCGCCTTGGTGACAAAACCATCAGCAGTGCCACCCCCTTTAACAGCTTTGATGATTTTGGGATGACGTTTGAGTTTTGACCAAACAACTTTGCCCATAACAATGGTGTTGGGCGTATAGACGAGACTTTTATCCATGGCCTCATCTAAAACAGCATAAGGATCAGATTTCTCATAATCGCTAAATTTATTCTCACCTTTAAGTGTTATCACCCGCTCTGGTGCATAATTTTCACTTCTTTGCACAAGCGCTGCAACACGCACTTCACGCCCCAATTCTAGCAAATTGGCAAGTCCCTCTACAGCTGTCTTTTCGGGGTTATAACGAGAGCGCTTTTCTGCTCGTGCGCGTGCCGCTGCTTCAATATCTGAATTGGGGATAAGATCATCAAGTCCGTAATCTTTGACACTGGCTTCCCGTTCAAAGGCAGAAAATTCCACCACATTCGGGCGCCCTTTCCGCCCTATCTCAAGCTCAGGCACGGTAAAATTTTCCGCTAAGGGAAATTCACTATATTTAAACACCTCACTTAAAACACAAACGCGTGGCAAAACTCTATCGCCAATAAGAGAACCTGCTGGATTGCGATAACCAATAGCAATAGCGGTGAGTGTTGGATCAATGGGAAAAGGTCTGTTCATTTTATGCCTCGATTAATTAATTTTAAAAGAAATAACATCACCAGCAGAACCATCACTCATGGCAATACCAATGGTGCGATCTGCTGCTTCTGCCCTTATGGCGTGCCCCTTTGGGTCAGAGGTCAAAAAATCACCAAAGGAAACATTGCCTCCACAAACCACTTCGCCCCAACCACATTGGCCAACATCAATCATCTCACCAGCCTTGGCACTCAATGACCCAGCAGTCCCTAATAATTTATCACCCTTACCAGAAGCCGTTGCCACCATTCCATCACCGCGCGCTGCAATAATGCAATAAGGTGAAATCACATCTATGGCGCGAAAAGATTTAATTAAAATCATCGTACTCATGATTGGCGCTCCTTTTGTTCGCAAATATAATCAACTGCTTGGCTAATGGTGATGTCGAAACCTTTTTGCTTCTGCTCTTCCTTATAATGGCGTGCCGCAACAGCAACCTCTTCTGGCGCAAGCTTTGGTTCTTGCGCTAAAGCACACACTTCTAAAGGGCTTGTTGAGGCAAGCGCCGGCAACTTCTCGACCAAACTTTTAAAATGTTCCACACCCCCTTCAAGGCTACAGAGTGCACGATATTCCTCGCGAGCAGCCGGCAAAATCTTGCCCTCTTCAATGGCCTTGTCTAAAAGGCTCTCAATAGCTGTATTTTTCTGCTCTTCTTGCAAAAGCGCTAAATCTTCTTGCATCTTTGTTAATTGGGAATTTAATTCCGCGCGTTCTTTTTCGCGCGCTTTAAGCGTTGCTAAAATCTCATCCGCTTTAGCATCTTCTGCCAGTGATAGTGCACTGGCAATGGCTGTCAAATCCATCATTTTCTCCGTCAAAGTTATAGGGGAAGGCTGTTCACGGCTTAAAGCCGTCATGACAAGGGCTGGACGGTTCACCAAACCAGCACCGGCTAAATTTAAAATTTCACCTTTCTTGGAATGGCGAAACTCAGGTGAAAGATAGCGATATTCTTGGGAAACAATCTTTTTAGCGGCCATATCGGTCCATTTAACACGCCCCCAAATCGCACCATCCCGCTCTGCTAATTCTTCAATCCAGCCACTTGCAGGTGCTTCTAGACCATTTCTCGCACGGTGATGTTGCCCATGCTCATAATCAATCACAAGCGGTCCTTTATTGGCTGCAAAGGCTTTTAAAATAGTTTGCGGGTTATAATGCCATTGTCGTCCATCACGTGCCTTCACATGGGGCGCTTTGGGCAACAACTCTACCCATTCAGGCGCTTGGCTAACGGTAGCGTCTTGGCAAAGATCTATTAACGCAGCATGAAATGTTTCTGCATCCCCATCTTTTTGATCTTCGTGAAATTCCTGTTCCATACATTGCCTATTGCTTTACAATTGTCATTGGCAATACAATGCATGAAACTTACTCCCACTATAAGTCTGACACTGTCAGTCAAAAGAGCATTTCTCAAAAAGCACTCTTTTCCCTATTATTCTCCTTGTGAGAGAAACCCCCGTGCCAAACCATCCCATAAAATCGTTTTCAAAGGCACTTCAAAGGCGATAGAGCGCCGTCGTGAAGTTAGAGGTACAATTTATCGTCTTATACAAAAAAAGCCCCTCTCAAGCCGTTTTTTTAAAGATTGCTTTTTGGCTTAAAAACATTATATCATTGGAGGTAAGGCGTGAGCCAGTTTTGCCAGGACGGTTTTACCGGATCTGCGAGGAGTTGACCGCCCTCCACGCCTTCTCTTTTCACAAACACCAACAGAGCTTTACGGTGTTTTCTTTACAACAACCGTTCATCCTTCTTTTCCCTTTTAAAGAAAACACCCCCAAACACTCTTATAAAATTGTTTTCAAAGACACTGGCGACAGAGCACCATTTTTTTAAAGATTGCTTTTAAACTTTTAAACTGTTACATTATCCGCGAGGCGTGAGCCAGTTATACCAGGACGGTTTTACCGGATCTGCGAGGAGTTGACCGCCCTCCACGCCTTCTCATTTTCCTCGCCTCTTTTCCATTAAGAACAAAAGACTTTCTTCCTGTTGTTTTCTTTACAACAACCTCTCGCCCTTTTTTTCAGCCGCATCCAATAAGCGTCCAATTTCTCTAGAGCTTTTTTTATGCATGGAGGTCAACCACCATTCTTGTTTGCTTGCCACGAATTTAACTGCTAAGCGCCACCATACCCCATCATTTTCACCCAAAAACACAACGCTCGGTACACCTTTTCGCCTGATAATGCCATGGGGGCGGATGAGCGTTTGAATGGCGCCCCGAAAATCATCCAAGCGAAGATCACGCGCTTGATGCTCTAACAAAATATGTTTCACACTGTCTGCGGATAAGCGAATAAGAGAATTTTCCGCTGCAAAAACATCACGCACCTTTTGGATCATTGGGGCAATGGGAATAAATCCACGCGGCATATGTCCTTCAAACATGGCTTCCAAAAGTGGTGAACCCACAATATCTTCAATGGCAATGCGTTTGTCATTGTCCCCCATCACAGAGACTTTATCACTCAAAAAATTGCTTAAGTTTTGCGCGCGATGTTTCCCAGGGTTCAAATGCCAACCAGGATCAATCCCCTTTGGTATCTTCTCAATTTTCCCCGTTCGCTTATTGTGCCAAACCTGCTTTTCAACATGAAGTGGCTCTGCCCCCTCTTCATAGCCTAAATCTTCTGCTTCATAACGGCTTACCTGTCGCACACTGCATTTACACCGCCAACCATTGGGCGGATAAAGCCAATCCCAAACCGGATCATCAACAGGTGCGGTAAACCCCACCCAACTTTCATGTTCTAAACGCTTATGTTCTGAACTTGACAAAGCATAGGTGAGATAGGGCAAAAATTCTTTATTATTTTGTGTGCGCTCCCACTCACCTGCCGCATGCGCACTCATGGTATTGGCCCAATAGACCGTTTCTAAACGCCGTGGGCTGCCCAATTGTACCACGCTCTTTTCACCAGTTTTGGGGTCAATGCTGGTCTTTTTACCCCACCAACCCTTTTCCTGTAAAATCGGCATCAAATTTTTTTGAAAATCTTGAAAAGGAACTTGATGCTTTATGGCTTCTCCAACCGCTCGCTTAAAATCCTCCAAAATATCATAGCCTAGCGATTTTGCCACCGTAAAGGAAAAGGCATGTTCTTCTGGTGCTATATCACGCCAATCAAAGCTTGGAACAAGTGCCTTGGCTTCAAAATAACGGGTGACCTCTTTAGGGGCGGTTTTAAAAAGTTCCTCATCCATGATACCCAAGCCCACGTGCAATCATTTGTACTTTTGCCAAGCGCGCTGCTAATGCGTGATGATCCATCTCACCTAGCAATTCATCTAAGCCTTTAAGGATATCCTCATAACTTTTTGCTTCTCTCACAAGCTTTTTAAAAGGCTCTAAAAGGGGTTCTAAGTCCTCTTCCCAGTCGCTTAAAGCTTCTTGTGAAAGTCGGTCCAATTCGTCGTGATGTTTTCCACCCTGCTCTTTTGCACCCTTGTCCTCTCTTGTCACAGAAACATCAAAAACACCTCCACAATCAGCACAAACATGAGCCTTTTCTCCCCTCTCATCATCAAGCGCATTATCAGGAGCCTTTAAAACATCCTCTTCCTTTTTTGGTTGCGAAAAACCAATCTTATTGCGCACTTCTTGCGCCCCAACACGCAAACCCAAGGGCACAAGTTTTTCCAGTGCATCACTAATCGCTTTAATATCTTCATTTTCCGAAATCGGCCAATAGACAAGGGGGGCGCGCTCTTGGCGTCCAAAATTAATCTCAACAAAAGGCACAATCAAATCACGATTAGCCGTTAAAGCTAATTGGCGTGCATCAGCTCTGGCAATATCATGGCGCACATTTTCATGAATGCGCGCTTGCGAAAAGGACGAACCATCATCCGTCGTCATGGTTTGCCCCAACACACCTTTAGAAATTTGTCGATCTAAATATTCCGCCTTAGAAGCAAACACCGCATTGCCACTGCCCCCTGCCGCTTCAATAAATTCAATCTCCATCTCTTTGGGAATAATCGCTGCCGCATCACTGGATAAATCACGCACTGCTTGAATGAGAACCCGTCGCTCCTCATGAGAAGAGCTTGCCCCATATTTACCCACACGCAAAGGCATGCCATAAACTTCTAAAAATGCCATCCAATCTTTTAAGGTATAAGATTTAAACAAAAAAGCCCAAGCTGCAAGCCGCGCAAGCCCAGAACGAATAGGCAAACCGCTTTTTAACTTGGGTCTGTGAATAGAAAATTTATAAGCAGGCAATTCACTTCCATTAAAAGACCCCTCTTCTTTTAAACGCAAATGAAAACCATCCCGCCGATCCAATTGAAAAAACCGCTGGTCACGCCATTTCCAAGCAACCGGCCACCATTCCTTGGCACTCTTGTCCCACAAGGTTTCTACAACCGCATAACCTTTCCCCAAAGCATCCAATAAATCCGTCACATAATCATCAACAAAGGTAGGCGCACTAATCACTTCCCGCACCGCATCTGCTATCTTTTTGTCCTGTGCACTATTGCTTGCGGCAATCACTCCAGGCTCCACCCCTGTGAGAGCATTTTTACGCATGCCAAGCACAGCACGATAATGCAAATCACGCTCTTCCATATCATCGGCAAGTTGGAAAAACTGCTCTGGATGACCCTCTGCTGCCTGTTGTAAAATATCAGCAAGTTGCGCAGGGGTCAGACCACTGACAATGGTTTGTGACCACACATCACGAACACCGCCAACGGTAGGGCTTGCAACTTCTCGCTCCAACCCTTTGATATTAAGCGCCCTGCCCCACTGATCTAAAAGTTTTACCATCTCATCATCCCATCAATAAATTTTTGATCGCATTGTTGAAAAAAAAGGCGTTGAAAAGAGCGAGCTTTCATCAAAACGATAAGCCTCTCTCACAGGTGTATAATCATAAATTTCAGGAGTTTGGCGGCTGGCAAAATAAGCCAAAGCGCAAGCAATCGCGCTATCACCATGACGCATAAAACCATCACTGCCTTTAAAACGATGATTGTCTGGAATTTTCACAATGCCATTGACATAAGCAAGCGCTTGATGATCGGCAACAATGTCACTATCGCGCGGCAAAACAATCGTCCCATCCCCAAAAGCTTCTAAATAAGCCGGCATTTCCTTGCCATACCAACTTTGTGACAAGGGCACTTCCTTCACACAAGCCCCATAACGCTGCGCCGCTTTTTCGGCTAAATAAGCCCCATTGCCCCGCGCATCTAACGCGCCGCCCATCAAACGCGGCAAACCATTCACCCCATAAAATAAAATCTCTCTTTGTTGATCAAACGGCGTATTGCGCAATTCCACCATAAACCGTACACGGCGCACCAAATCTTGTCCCACCTCCATCACCACAATCGATGTCGCATCGCCACTCCGCGCAAAATCAACACCAAAAACATGTTGGCGCCGCCGGTCAAGCCCAGCATGAAGAGGTTTTATATGCTTCTCACACCAAGCAAAAGCAGCAACACTTCGTTGATGTTCCGATTGATTTTTAAAATCATCCACACAAGCAAAACGCAACAATGCAATGTCAGGCGCGCAACAATTTTCAATCTGCAAACGTGTTAAAGCCGCCCCTTCTTGATCGGCTGGTATGGCATCTAATTCTTGGCGCATCGCAGCCAAACGCACCCCATAAGAGGCACGAATTTGCTCTTCCCATTGTTGCTCAGATGCTAAACTCCACACCTCCCCCTTCATGGCACAAACCCGTTTAAACAAGCCATTTTTAACAGCAACACCAAAGGGGTAACAATGCACCGAAAAAGGCACTTTTCCCGCTCGCGCCTCACGGATCAGTTCATTGAAAGGATTGAGCACACCATTATGGGTGGAGATCACACGGATTTTTCCTCCCCAAATGAGCAAAGCATTGACAGCATCCAAAACAGCGCGCACATCTTGATGAAACGCCGCCTCGTCAATCACCACAATACCTTGTAACCCACGGATATTTTCAGGGCGGCTCGAAAGCGCCTCAACCCGAAACCCCGAAGCAAAACGCACCCGATAAGCAGAGATATATTTTGTTGAACCATCCGCCCTTTGATCAGAGAATAAAAATTCCTCAACATCCCCACTATGGCTCGTAATTGCCGAAGCAAAATTGCTCACATAGCCAATAAATTCCCGCCCCTTGTCTTTGGTGTCACCAATATAAAAAACATTATCGCCCCTCGCTTCACGTGCCGCCGCTGCAATCAGTGTATCATCCAAAGCTTCTGCAAAAGTAATGCCGGTCCGCCGCCCCTTTTCAACCAATTTTAATGGGGACTTATCTTCAATCCATGCCCGTTGATGCGCCATCAAAACACCTTCCGCTAAGGGATCACTCTCTTTGGGAAAAGTACTTCTCTGCCAAATATCAAAACCACTCTGATGATCAAAGACATGACTTTTTGAAAAGGGCTGTTCAGCCATTTTTAACCCCCAACACCTGCGCACGTATAGCCCGCGCTGTTTCTTCTGAGAGCCCCGCCGCTGCTGCTGCAGCGTCAACCGCTTTGCTTGCTTTGCTGGTAAAATCTTTTTCCAACTTTTGCCGTCTGGTGGTCGATAAATGTTCAGCCGCCAAAACCCCTTTAAGCGCATTGGCTAATTCTTGTGCTGCTTTTGGCGAAAGGTTTTTCCCACTGCTCAACGTTGAAAAAATCAACTCCTTAATCGCTGCCGCCGTCAAAAGAGTGATATTATCAGAAGCTTTGGCATCAAAACGCTTGGAAAGACTTGCTGCAATTTCTCTTGTCTGTTCTAGGCGCCTTGACATCACGGCTAGCCGCAAAGAATAACGATTAAAACTGGAAAAAGAGGGAATAGAAAAGCTGAGACCCGTTTCCTTTCGTAAAGCCTTCAAAGCCGCTTTAAACTCACCATAAATAGCCATTTGCGTCTTCTCACGCCCATTTAAAGCCTCAGCAGCAGCAGCAATAATTTGATCACAAGCTTGCGGCAATAAATCAATCGCCGTTAAACGTCCACGCCCGACCTTGCGCATCCTTCACCTCGTCTTTTATTGATGAACGTTTAGGCCGCTTAATCCCCTCAATGGAAAAGCTCCGGTCTAAATGACGCGCTCCCCGTTCTGTTAACGCTGCAAGAAAAACTGAACCCACCTGTTTTAATGTGACAGCACCTTGATCTTCCATCCATGCCAATTCATTATGCACAAAATCGCGATCGCGCCTGATGCCATAACTGTATAAAAGCCGCTCAATCATCGCACTCGATAAAGTTTCACTGCGCTCACAAGCAAGCCCTTTTAAAATAATCAACCGCGCTTCTTCACGGATGATTTTATCCATATCTGCTTTCATTTCTTGGCATTCTCCAACAAAAACTCTTGCAAGCGCTCACCAATAGCTGCCACCGGTTGTAATTGTGCAGAAAGCGTGTTGAGACGACCATTCAATTTCTCCATATTCACTTCCAATCTTTGCAGCGCATCACGATCAGGCAAAAAGTCCATCTCTGTTTCTAACTTTTGCACACGCTCTTTAAGCGCCGTGATATCTTTCAGCATTTCCCGCGCACCTGAAGAAAAATAGGCTCTCAAAACCCCACAAATCGCAATAACCGATAACAATAAAGACAACCAGCCATTGGCAACACTGATATCCAAATTCACTTAAAAGTCCCCTCTCTTTTGCCTAAAATCGCCCGCTCCGCAGCTTTTCTGCGCTGTTCACAAATCAATAAAGCAGCACGATCACGCCCCCAATAGTGCACCACTTCACGCGCATTCAAAGCACGCTCTGGCAATAAAGCTGGGCGGGCACACGCCATGCGAACAACAGGCGGCAACTCAACCGATAAAAAATGATAAGAAAGGCTACCCACCGGCTTGTGTGTTGAGCAAGCGCACACGCTCAAGCCCAATGCCACCGCCAGTAGTTGGCAATACTGCATTGACTTCCTCCATTTTTGTAAGCTTTTGTTCCAAAGCCGAAATCACCCCTTGCGCTCGATGCTCAGCTTCCAACGCTGCTTGTCTTTGTCGCTCTTGTACAAGCAGTGCACGTGCTGAAGCCTTGGCAATCTCCAACTGCCAATACAAATCACGCGCCTTTTCCGCTTTTAAAATTTGCGCTTTCATAAAGCCAAAAGCCGCCAACATCACACTGACCAAAAAAAGCAGACCAAAAGACAGTTTTGAAAGTGGGCTAAACATTGCTTTTATCTCCCCACCTCGTTATCTCCACCCCATCATAGGAGCTGCTATGCCGCTTATGGGAATGTTTCCTATTAGAAAAATCCAACGAGCCAAAGCCACGATGCACCCCCAGATTGCCAACAATAATCGCCACCATCGAAGGAATAGAAATGCTCGCCATATCAATAATATGCGGAACCCCCCACAAACCACCAGAAACGAGCAAAAAAATAACCCCCCAAGCAAACCAAAAAGACCACCATAAATAGAGCCTAGAACCACGATAAGAGGGCTTCATGCCTTTACCTCGCCTCCAAGTCCCAAAAGCTTTTTGGCGCGGTTCAAATAAATCAAACGTTGCACAAGTCCATTTCTTCCCCCATTTATCGCCTTGGTAATCCCTAAATAATCATCTTGATCAGCCAGCCTATTCAAGCCTTTCATTTGCCAAAACCAAACAGCAGACCAAAGCGCTGCTGGAAACTTTTCCAGCTCTTGCGGAAATGCCTCACAATCAACCGCTTGTTCATCGACTAAGCGCCAAAACTTCGTAAAACGACGATAATTATTGCGCCCCGTCAACTGGATCAAACCACGCCCCTTAAAGTGCACCCCATCCCCAGGGTTGACATTGCCTAAATCACGCCGCCCCTCATAAGCGCGCCCTGAGGCATATTCACAAACGGTAAAAAAGCCATCACTCTCATGGGCACATTGGCTTAAAAAATGGGCAATACGCAACGGTGTTGTGAGTGCCCCATAAGATAAAGCTTTAGGCAACACGCGTGCCATTTCAACAATAATAAAATCTTGGCGCGCATGATGCGCCAATTTAGGCGCAAGGCGATGAAGAAAAGAAGCATCTATTGAAACCATAACAAACCACTCAATGCATAAAAATCCATGCGCAGTTTATCGGATTTCAAACCCCCAATATAAGCCTGACACTGTCAGTCAAAACTCTCAATACTCATAAAACTCTGGAAATAATAAACCTTGTGGTTCTTTTGAAGAAATTTTCTTCTTCAAGCGATAGGCTGTGCGCACATGCATACCAGAAACAGCAGCTGCAGCATCAACCGACCAGCCTTTTTGCAACGCTTGCACCATTTTTTGCCGCCGTTCAGCATCTCTGCCAAGGGGGATAAGAAGGCGCACACCCGAACCATTAAAACAAAAATGGTTGATGAGTTGCTGCGCCTCTTCAAACCCAACAATTTCAATCAACCAATCCGCACTCTCAAGACGCCCGGGTATATAAACTTCTCGTCCACCAAAAGCCCGCATCATATTCCATGCTGCTTCACTGCCCGCAACATCAGCTATTTCACGCAATAAGGCAGGAAAATCGCTATAGATTTCCTCTTGCATACATGCTTACCCCTCGCTTTTAACACCTTTACGGATTTTCCGCCCCCAAACATTCATCACTTCTCTAAAGTCGCCCCCACTCATCTCACCAAAAGCTTTACCACTTAACGCCATAACACTTTGATGAAAAGATTCCACATCAAACACAGCATCGGGATTCAAACACTTCCATTGGGCACACAAAATGGAAATGCTTGGTTTCTTCCTCCATGAATCTTCGCGGTTTTTTCCTCTCCAGTCAACCCCACCCTCACGCTGCAACCAACCTTTCAATGCCTCAATAGCTCTGCATGCATCATCGCTATCGCGTAAAAAGCGAATATGATCAATCCCTGTCTGTCTTTTCACAAAGGCAAGCAACGCTTTATCTGAACGATCACGAATAATGCCAAGATTCCACCCAGCAATCCAAAGCGCCTGGAGCTTCTTAGCATATTTACCCTCTAAACGCTTCCCATTCGGCTTAAAACCAAACGCTTTCATTTCAGCGATAACCAAGTGCTTTTCTGAAAAATTCAAATCTTTCGCCGATTGCTTGCCTGTCAAGCGATAGAGCAGTGCGCGATAGGTCTCATCATCAAGACCTAACGCGCGTTTTCCCATATGAAGGACAGCTAAAGACATCTCTCCCCCCTCATGTCTTCGCCAGATCAATGGTCACAGCACGCCAAGCGCTTTCTAATGTATCGCGCTCATAAAAACGCACATATTCCTTAGATGTCGTCACACGGATCGCTTCACGAATGGCACGCATCGCCTCTTTCCAGCGTGGATCATCAATATCCAAACGCAACAGCATAAAGATCTCGCCCCGATTCACCTTGCCTTCTTTATCCGTATTAAAAGCACGCGTAATAATCGCACGGATTTCAGGACGCGCATCCGCAGACCATTCATTCAAACATTCATCAAGAAGGCTTTTGGCAATTTGCAATTGCGGTCCAAAATCAACACTTTCCTGTACCTGCACCTTAATGCGTTGCAAACCATCAAAGCTTGTGTAAGTACAATTGCCCTTTTTGCCACGCCGCTCCACACCATATTCTTGCGCAAGCAAGCTATCAAAATCACTCAAATCCGCAATCGTATGGTTGTTAAAACGCGCAATCCTTGCCGATAATTCTTTCGCAAAACCCATAATTTTGCGCACCGTTTCATCCTCTAACAAATCCGCAGGGCGGATCAAACTTACCGGCACCAAAGCCCCTTTCGCATCCTTCATATAACGCGTACCTTCAAGTTCAATTTGTGGATTCATCACCAACTTCCTCCTTATGTTTTTTGAAACCGACGAAATGGCACAACATCCCCTGAAGAAGGCGCACATCCCGCTTTCAATTGCCAACGACACCGCATAAGCTCATGACCTAAAACGTGGTTATAGCCTGCCAAACGACGCAAATACTCATTCAATTCTCGAACATCTTGTCCATGCATAAAAATGCCATTCACCTCATACTGTAAAAAGGCAGAGCGCAAAGCAATCAAGCACTCTCTCACCATATAGGGGTTACGTTCCATCATTTGCTTCCTCCAAAATCCATATAAATCACACGATTGCTCTCATCCGCATCAGAGCCTTCACACTCAGCCAAAACTTCTGCAACTTCAGCTTCCAAAACCGCATCCGCTTCCCCCAAACGATGAACACTCAACTCCAATTCAAGCAATAACGCCAAATCAACACACAATTGAAGCTTTTCTCCAATATCAAAACCGCATTGATAATCGTCATAAAGACCAACAAGCGTATCGGATAATTCTTTGTCGCATAAAGAGATCATGCCAATTCCTCCACGTCACGGTTTTTCCATGCCGCTTTGACATGTTTCAAAGTCACCTCACACCCATCTCCAAGCGCTGCCATGCGTGCCAACATCATGGTTTTGTCAATTTGCCGCAAAGCTCCAGCCTTTAAGCCTATCCCTGTCAAAAACTTTATCGCACCAACATCTTCAATCCCCCAATCATGAATGCGCGCCGCAATATCCTCACTATAAGGCTTGCGCCGTTTCAAATGCATCGCCAATCGGCTTTTAATTTGCGCATAAGAGGGACCATTTTGACGATGAACCAACCGTCCCGAGATCTCATCATTCCCAACCAAAGCCAACCCCGTGCCATTGATATCAACAAAATGGCGCAACTGATTAATCGCCTCATCCGTTAAATTTTGCGCCTCATCAACAATCAACAACGTGCCACTGCCCACGCGCTCTAACTTTTTGCCAATCGCACGCGTTAAGCGGGTGGGATTATATTCCACCACTTCCAATTCTGCTGCCATATCATTCAAAATACCGTGAACACTGCGCGTATGTGGGCTGGCTGTCACCAGATAAACATGCGGGCGGGTAGAGCGATAATGGCGGCAAGTTTCGGTCTTGCCACTGCCCGCATCAAGCGTAATCATCACCATATCCCCCGTACTTTGTGCCAGCGTTAAAGTATCAATGATCTCACTGGCAATTCGATTCCTCTGAAAGGCTGGTTTTTCAGGGATCTTCTCCAAAAACCCCGCCGTTTCCTTTAAAACCTCAACCCATTGTTGAACCTTTGCATTTTGCTTACCCAATTGCCCCGCATAACTGCCTGCATACCATTGCGAAAACGTCCCATCCGGCATCCCTATGCGCCGCGCCACCTCTGCTTTCGACCAATCATTCATTTGCCCCAAAGCTCTCACCGCATCCACAAGCTCATTCCATAAAGCAATGTCATCACTGTTGCGGTTTTGTGCTGTTCCATTAGGCTGGATTTTAGGTCGCGCCCAAGGATTTTTATCGACCGTTGCATTTATCGCGTTTTTCATGTATATTCCCCTCTCGTATTGATTTTAGACTGTTGATAAGGGGAAGGGCTCCCACCCGCCCCTTATCTTTTGTCTTTAGAATGAACATTTAAAAGCCGTACGCGATACTAAAACGGCTAACCTTGCAAATCCCCTCTCTTTCTCACACATCAGGGAACTTGCTAACTCCACGCATCTCACCCGATCAGGCAAAGACACCTAGAAACTTCATGTATTGATTAGACTTTTAAAGGATTAAGATTCCTCCCCCCTTTCTTTGTTAACGCTTCAAGCTGATACGCGATACAAAACCAGCTTCCTTTTGAGAATTCTTATAATCCCCCCTCTCTTTTCCTATTTCCTTATTCTATTGCTTAGGAAACTTGATCACCTCACGCCCCTCATCAGACGCCGAAAGCTTTCTCAAAGCTTTATGCAAGTGTTGACTAAATTCTCGAGCCCCCAAAGCCTCATCATCGTCTGCTTTCAAAGCTAAATTCCCCACATTGTTTGGCATCAAGCGGCTCACCTTTGGCTTTATCGGAAGCTTAGATTTGAACGCTTCATCCTTTTTCTCAAGGCGACCATAAACATCGGCCAAGTGATCAGGCGCAAGCTTTGCCGCTAGCTGTTTTTCTGCTTTAACAGCCTTCACATATTCTTTACGCAAACGCCCATTCAAGCGCGCCGCCTGCTGGTCATAAAAACCTACATCAGAAAGGCATGGTGCCAAACAAAGCAACCGATTGTTCAAATCATAAACCCGTAAATCTTGATGCAAATTATCCGGATCAAAGCGTACAATCACCTTTTTCCCCGCATGCTCATTCAACGCCCTTGCCCAATAACGATTGCCATAAAAATGGATCTCGCCCGTACCCTTTTGCGCACGCAATGCCTCAGAGGTTAAAAGCCATAAAGCCCGTTGTGCTGCACTCGCTTGCCGAATAATCGTCCCCTCTGCTTGCAAGCTCTCAGTAAAGGTCTCATCAAAACTGCGCCCCGCACAATTAACCGCCTTACGCCCTGCTTGCGCATTATGCGCCACAATTTGCGCACCAACATGGGCTTTAAACGCTTCAAATCCTATCGCGCGCTTGCCATAATCTTCAGGCTTGGCATCCGGTTTATTGCCCGTATAAGCCCCCGCACAAAAGGGATGTTTCGAAATCGCTTCTGCCAGATCACGCCATGCCCGCTCAATCGGTTTAGACTGTCCGCTATAAGGGGTGGTCCATTGCAATTGCACCCCCAAACTCGTCAAAAGCCCTTGCGGATCATCCGGCTTAATCTTAAAACGAAAACGGTTTTGCACACCTCCAGAAATCCACTTGCTGGTAAAAGCGCGCCCATTATCCAAGGTCATACGCTCTGGTATTCCATAAGCTTCCACCATGTCCCCAATCACCAAACGCACGATTTCCCAAGTCTCAGCATCCGATAAGCGCCACGATAAAATCTTGCCAGAATAAAGATCTTGAATGGCAATCAGATAAAGCCGCACAGGCTTTTCTGTCCAAGGAACGCTCACAAAAACATCCAGCTTATGCCCGTCCATATTCACAGCTTGCAGTGCATGCAGGCTCGAGCGATCACGCCGTTGGGCTGGATAAAGCTTTTTTGCCTTTTCTTCTCCCTCACGCGCTAAAACCACAACCGCTTTGGAAATTTGCGCCTTAAAACGACGCCGCAAAGCCCGCTCAGAAGGAATGGGCTCAAAACCCCGCTCCTGCGCCACCGAAACCATGCGCCGATAACATGCCGAAAAAGCAGGTTTAGAGGGGCGCAAATAATCCGAACAAAAAACCTCCCACGCCCCTTCATGACACGGCGCAAATTGCGAAACATTCTCCTCACCATAACAAGGCGCTAAAGCTGCCAACCAATCAGGGCGCTCATACCCTTCAACCATCTGCCGCCAATTAAAAAGCGACATCCGGCTCACACCAAATTGCACAGCACACAAACTTGCCGCATCATGCACCCCCATACCGGCATGGAGCAAATCTTCCCAAAAGCAAAGTGCCTTCAAACGCTCTTCACAGCGCCTTTTATGCGCCTTGGAAAGCCCCTCATAACGCACCCAAATACTTGTCTTTTGCTCCCCTTGCGTTTGTTTCACATCAACAGCCCCACCAAACCGCACCAACAATGCCGCCCGCGCCCCCTCCGGCAATAAGGAAATGTGAACTTCTACAATAGGTCGAGAAACCCCTTTAACTTTACGTGTCAAACCACTTTGATGACGCCATGTGGTCGCCAAAATCTTACGCAATCCGCCCTTACTCTTAGGCAACCCTGGCAAAGCTGCTTCAGCCAATTCGGCAATAGTAAACCATTCCTTCATGGCTGCCCCCTTTTAATGCAAACCGGCGTTGCGCGCATGGCTTTCAATTGCGCTGCAATCTCCCGCTGTTCCTGCTGAAGCCGCGCAATCTCTGCTAAACGCGCCTCATCCCCTTGCAACAGCAACAATCCATCTTCACTCACCACCTCATCCCAGAGCCAAAATGCCTCTGTCGCCCGCACAAATGCCTTAAACCGCGGCAGGGAAATATCCACCTGCTTACTTTCCGCAACATAAGCATCCAAACTCGCCTTACTTAAACACCCAATCCCTAAATAATGCGCCATACGCTCCGCAATCACACTGCGCTCATGCCGGCATTCACGCAAAGCCCGCGCCATCGCTCGCTTAATGCGTGAGCGAAACCGCCCTAAATCAATCTGCGCAACGGGTTCACGACAGGGAAAAACCGGCTTTTGGAAAAAATCAAGCTGCCCGCAACCATGCCTCTTCATGACAGCACCTCCCCCGATTGCTTGTTCAAATAATCATAAAACCGCGCCTTTGTCTGCGCATCCGCCCTCTGCCACACCCCTAATAACTGAGCAAAAACCCGCTCTTGTTCATTAATTTGCGGCGGCGTATTAATCCCATTGACCAAATCAACAGCCCGCCGTAAATCCCCCTCAACCTGTTGCAAAGCAATTGCCACCCGCCGTTGCGCAACCGGCTCCATCTTCGCCAACTTCAACAACTGCGCTTGATTATCTGCCAAGGCTGTCCCCCGCAAAACAGAGCGTAATTCTGGCTGTAAATGTCGAGAAATGCTGTTAAGACGTCTTACTGATTTTGGAGACAAACCAATGCGGTCCGCCACATGTTTGGCAAAGTGCAAACTTTGCACTTTGCCATTTAAGTCACCATCATTTGGCAAAGGGTCAACTTGTCCCTTTGCCACTTTGTCCCCTTCACTCCCGATTTTATTGTGATCTGAAGTTGCATTGCTGTCCCTTTGAGCAATTGGGACAACTTGTCCCAATTGCTCTTTTTTGACTTTATGTTGATTACTACCGTCCCCACCACGCTTAATTTCCCCATACTTCTTTTCCCACAATTCGCGGTAAGTCTGGACAAAAAGCGCACGATCAATAACAGACAATTCATTACGAAAAAGGTTTTCAGCCACTTCTAAAAGCGCGGCATTGTCCTTATCAGCCTGCACCACAACGGCATCAATGTCACTATAGCCCAAAAGCTCAGCAGCACGAAGCCGATGCGCACCAGCTATAAGTGTGTAATTACCTTCCTTAGCATTGGGGGTATGGCGCACCGTAATCGGATTCATCAATCCCTCCCGCGCCATTGATTGCGCAAGTGCCTTGGCATGCTCATCATCCACAGGGCGTATACGCTCCGGCACCACAATCACATCAAGAGCAAGCTTTTGAAACTGTGCCATCACGCCACCGCCTTTCTGATCTCTTTAAAGAATAAATCCATCGCACGCCCCGCCCATCTTCGATAAGCTTTCGCAAAAACGGGTTCTTCCAAACGCCGGTTAATCACTTGCATAGATAGAGAAATAGAAGTCCGCTGACGTGCCTGTATCGCAACAATACGCCGCCGTGGCACCTCAAACTGATAATGCAAAATATGAATAACAATCTGTCGTGCTAACGCCGCATCAAATAAGCCATGCGGGGGGTCAATAATATACCGGATTGGCAGATGCTTAAATCCACTACTCACGGCTTTTAAAGAACAGGAAAGCATCACCTGTAAACGTTCAACTTCTGAATAAGGATTAACGATATCGTTTCTGACATCTGGGGTCCATAAATTACAAGCAGCAACCATAACCACCCCCTATAAAAACAATATGACCACCATCTAATCGCCAGAACCAACCCATGCAAACGGCTGTTCTATGATGCAACTCTATGCAATTTATCTTGCCTATTTCGTACTGATCTTTAGACATTGATAAACCTTTTTATCTTATGGTATTTAAATTCATGGCAAATGCGCAAAAACGCAAAGCCGTGTAACGAAGTTCAAGCAGCATTCCCACGCAAAGCAGAATGCGCACGCGAATCTGTGTTGGCATGTTTTGCTGCTTTAAAAATGCGACGGCGACTTTTGGGGTAGCGGTCGCTAAAAACCTGCTCGACGGGCAAACCGATAAAATCGGCAATAGCGCGTTCGGCTTTCTCGTTAGACCGTGTCCAGATATGTTGAACACTGGATGACGATAGTTGATAAGCTTTCGCGAGCTCTGCCAAGGTCATATTACGGCGGCGTAGCTCGGCTAAAATACTATGGCGATCCCATACTTGTGTGATAGTCATAAACTTCGCTCCTGCTTCAAACGGATGCTCCCACATCCGTTTTTTGTGGGGTTAATTGTAAAATATCTGCCCTCTATATCGGGCGGTAATTAGATGTATAATTCGCTTTTGTGAATTAGTCAACCTAAATGTGGATTAGGAGTGATTTTTTTTGGGACGTCCTAAAAAAGAACCTAAAACAGAACTGGCAAAACGATTGCGTGAAGTACGGCTTGCCCTTGGTTTTTTGGAACGCAAACAATTCGCTGATCATCTTGCAGTACCTGAAAGTACTATGAGTAACTACGAAACTGGTTTGCGCGAACCACCTGTATCAATGTTGGTAATTTACAAAAATATTTGCGGTGTATCTGTGGAATGGCTAGCTACAGGTGAAGGTGAGATGTTTACAGACGTAGCAAAAGCGAAAACAGCGGATTTTAAGACACCCACCATCCCTGCTGGTCTCATGAAAAAGCTTGGTCGCATAGCTTATACAACCTATCGCGATGCTAAAATAAAACTCCCCCCTGAAGATATAGCGGAACTCGCGGCGGAACTTTATAGAAAACTGCAAGAGCTTGTTCAAGACATCAACGACATGGAAGAAGTCGAAGCAACTTTCTCTCTTCTTAAAATTCATTTAAAGCGTCAAATAGAGGCTGAAAAAGAACACTCCAAAGCTGCACAAAATACGGCTTAATGCTACTCTAAAATGAATGGGGGAATCTCTTTTTTAAATCCTGTAATTTAAAACAAACCTCAATATGAATAAGGAGCATTTTTGGCACGCCCCGAACTAGAACCTAAAACACCATTGGCAAAACGCCTACGTGAAATAAGACGAGTACTCGGAAATGAAGAACGCGGTGCTTTTGCGCAACGGCTTAATTTACAACGTGGCACCCTTGCCAATTATGAAATTGGAGCACACGAACCAACATGCTCAACAATTAACGCCTATCATAGAGTCTATAACATTAATCCTCATTGGCTCGTTACGGGTGAAGGTGAAATGTTTAGTGACATGGCAAAAGCGAAAGCAGCAGGTTTTAAAGCACCAACCATACCTGCTGGTCTCATGAAAAAGCTTGGTCGCATAGCTTACACAACCTATCGCGATGCAAATATAAAGATCCCCCCTGAAGATATAGCGGAATTAGCGGCGGAGCTTTGTATAAAGTTGCAAGAGCTTGTTCAAGATATCAACGACACGGAAGAAGTAGAGCTTATTTTACCTCTTCTAAAACTGCATTTAAAGCGTCAAATAGAAGCTGAAAATGCGCATTCAGAAACTAAATAAGATACGCCTTAATGCCTCTCTAAAATGAAAAATGAAAGTGGAAATCTTTTTACATTAAAAAATTTATATAAATTATTGATAAAAAATGCTTTTTACTCAATTTTTAGAGATTTCCACGTATATATGGAAATCTTTTTTGCTTTTTTGGTTATTTTTGGCTGATTTTGACGTCAATTGAACTTTTGGAGTGATTTTTTTCACAGGGTCTTCAAAGGCGGTTTTCTGGGCTTTCACAGACTTTTCAAAATTTTTCACAGGGTTTTCACAGACCTTTCAAAGCCTTCTCTCATTTTTACCATGAAAACGCACTTTTTTCTGATTTTCGCTCTTTTTAGCTCTTTTTTACAATTTTAGGTGTCAAAATCTATTTTGACAAAACGCGCATTTAATGCTAAATTTTATACATAAAAACAACAAATTACCACGTATTCCTACCTAATCCCACCTTTTCCCACTTAGTATAAAACCTAGTGTCAAACTACAATATTTTTTTAATTATCTGTTTGAAGACCACCTTCTAGGGTTTATACAATTTTATCTAATCTGTTGTTATTTGCTCCGTATTTTTCTCTGGAGTAAATGCTAAAATCTCTTTCTTTCTCCACCTCACTGCTCTCGCTAGCTTATATGGCTCCGGCCCCCTCTGAAGCACCCAATTGCGAATCGTTGTTGTGGATATACTAAAAAGCTGTGCACACTCACGTATTGTTACATATCTATTGCCATCATCAAATATCATCTCATTGCCTTTTTATTTTTTATGTTATGTGAATGGGCTGGGATGCTAGGAGGAGAGAGCTTCCTATATTGTCAAGCAGCTTTTTGTCAAAATCTTTTGTGTCTCTTGTGCTATTGCCTCTAAAAAGATTTCAATAGCTTGATTGATTTGTTTAAGAGGCTGCTGGAAACGTAGCCAATACAACACCAGGCAAAGATGATACCATTGGACCCGAACGCCCTACCAAATGCTTCATATGAAAAAGAAAATATATGAAACCGAACTAATTGTTCAAATTTATTACAGTACAATATTCTTAAAAAAACTATCAAATATCATTGGTCTATATATTGAATATGCTCCACTAATATATTGTTTCAGTTGGAAACAGACTGTAAGAGAGGAGAAACATCCATTATGTTTTTTATGTAACAGTTTATTTAAAATCCTTCATAAAGGTATTTTTTAATGAAATTAAGCAATTAGGGAAAAAAACAAAGAATAATTAAATTAACTATAGATTTTTTTATTAAATATGTATAACACGTTATGTATATGTTTTATTGATTCTAAGATGAGTTTTAGATGTATAATGTTAAATTATAATGTTTTTTTGTTTTTATAAAAAAATTCTGTGGTGCAATTTATGACTTTTGAAATTACTTAAAAATCAACACCTAATTATTTCATTAATTATTATGTCTCTTATTTTTTGTTAAAAATGCTTTTTGTCATTGGAATTATTGAAGTTTTTTCAAGTAAAGTTCTTCTAAATCATTCTGGATCAACTGTAAGAATTTATGAGTGAAATCTATCTGATTATAAATGGATTTATTATAAAGTTATTGTCTTTAGATGGAGATCAATTGCTGCAAAATGAATAGTATTTAGCATAATCTTTATTCAAAAAAATGATATAGATCTTAAAATAATCCACTATGGATGTTTTGAATTTATTATGCCCTTTCGCTGTTCTGTTCTTAAAAATGAGTAGATGTAAGTTTTTAATTCATATCCTGCTTTGTGTAGTTTTTTATAGGTAAAAATAATGCGAAAAATATCAAAAGAAGGGCTTGTATTGATTAAGCAATTGGAAGGCTTGCGTTTATCAGCTTATGAAGATTCTGGTGGTGTATGGACAATTGGTTATGGACATACAAGTGCTGCTGGTGCCCCAAGCGTTCACAAAGATATGCAAATTACGGAAAAAGAAGCTGAAAAAATCCTTTGTCAGGACTTGAGGGAGTATGAAGCTGTTGTTGAAAAAGCCGTTACCGTTCCTTTAAACGATGAACAATTCGCGGCATTAGTATCATTTTGCTATAATGTAGGAATCACAGCATTTCGCAGTTCTACACTTTTAAAAAAGCTTAATAAAGGTGAATATGAAGCGATACCAACCGAATTGCAAAAATGGACAAGAGTGGGAGGAAAACGTATCCAAGGTCTTGTCAATCGCCGAGCAACCGAAGCAGGATTGTGGGCAAAAGGAGCTCATGTTGCCCCCAATTATCATGTAGTAGAACCAGAAGGCGTAACAGGTATTTGCAAAGTAGAAGCTCTTGCACCAATCATAGGTTCTTTTTCAGGGCTTGGAGGTCTTTTTGCAGGAAATGGTCCTGTTCAATGGGTTCTAGCAGGCATTATGGTTTTAGCCGCTTGTACAGCTATGATATACATTGCTAAACGTTTTCAGGAACACCGCCTATGATTTTATGGATAAAAAAATATCTGACAATGACGTCAGCGCTCATAGCAGCTTTTCTTATAGCTTTAGTCAAAGCCTTTTTTCTTGGGAAAAAAGTTGAGAAGCAAAAGCAAACAAAAGAAGATTTCAAGATAGCGACAACACGGCTTGAGGTAGAAAATGAAATTAATAAGAAAAGTGATGCTGATGTGCGCACTAAGCTTTCTAGCTGGTTGCGCGACGAATGAACGAACTTCTTGTATTGGATGGCTGCCAATTTATTTGAATCGACAAGATATCAATGTCATTAGTCCAAATTTGGCGAGAGATATTTTAAAACATAATGAACAAGGTGAACGTTTATGTGGTTGGAGAGATAAACGGAAAATAAAGTGATAAAAATATAATTCCTCTGAAACATCAATCAATGAAAAGATTTGAAAGAGGTGGATACATTCAGATTAAAAGTAAAAGCACTTAAAGGATTAAAACACTCTGGTGGTCGATTAGTTTTAATTAGAGTAACGGAGATGTCTGAGTTGAAGCGAAAGGATTCAACAGATTATGTTTGTGTAAAATGATTGAGTCTATTGATGTATTCTATGGGCATCTTTGTTATCCTATCAAAAGAAGATGAGAAAAGATTTTATGGATTGCACTACTATCGTCGTTCAAAGAACTGATCATACACAAAGGCTCTGTTTTCAACAAAATAACATCTAGGAGCTGGCATGCTTGAAGAAAAGAAATCTACGGAGCTATATAATGAATAATGGTAAGGCTTTTATGTGATTTGTAAATGACGTTGCTTCAGCTTCCTAATTATAATAATGATGTTGACGATAAGGCAAATACTTTCGCACTGTATCTGCTTTTTCATGCTAAAGTGGCGGGAAAACATTGTGAATGATCTTGGCTGTTAATTTTTCTATAGGTAAATTCCCTATGTGGGAAATGACATGCAACTCCAGTCGAGAAAACCAGCAACCATTTTTGCTTTTATTTTTTAACTTAGCTTTTTTACTTTCAAAAGTCGCCTAGCAATTTCTTGAAAAATATTGCTTTACTATTTTAAGATAATTTTTTTCTGAAATAAAATCCTTCTTTTAAAATATTACGGTAATATCTTGCAAACTCATGTACTGCTTTTAGAGAAAGTTTGTAATAAGACCGTGCCTTTCACGGCTTTTATTGTGATGTGTATAACGGAAAAATTAAGAGTGCGTATTATCTTTTCGAACATTCAACTACAATCTTATTTCATCACAATATTTATCTTGAGAAGATACTTTTACAAAGATACTGATAATCTATAAATCACTCTCCCCTAATTCACCTTCTCGCTCATCCTTCCATGCATTGCCTGTCCACCTTTTAAACCACCTTAAATTTTTGATATAAAATTTTTTCTTTAATTTTTATTTTTTATTGAATCATAAAAATGATATGTCTCAATCTCACCTCTATGCATCTTTATACGCTCTGATTCTTGTTTCTAAAGCCCAGATTGCCTACATATCGTACTGTTTTTATATTTAATGTATATTTTTAGATTTATTCCTAACTTGTTAGAAAAGTTGCTATATTTTGATAGAAATATCTTCTATCAGTTCACTTTTTTCAAAAGATTCTGAAAGGATTCTCAAAAAGTCTGTAAAGTTAAAGACTATTTAATACGTATTGTTTTTTTTAGAAATCAAAATTGGTGATGCCCCATTCCTTACCAGCAATTGTGTTATTTGCAGAGAAGTCTGTATAAGATGGTGTATAAAGTTAACTAAAGTTTTTTGAATTTCTAGCATATTGTTTAAAGACAAAAAACTCCCTCTTATTATGCAAGCAGCTTAGACATCGGCTGATAATCCTCCCGCTTATAAAAATCCTTTCTTTAATAACCTTCAAAACCACAATTAAAGTGGTGAAAGATAAAACAAGATTTTTAGGCGATCATAACGCACAATAAAATCAGACCAGTCTAAATGTTCAATGCTAACACCTGCTAAACAGTGGAAAATAAGTTTTAGCACGCATTCAAATTGGAAGGGCTTAAGCCCCCCGCGCGCTACGATGGTTTTCTACTCTCATCGTACGATTTACATTCCCTCTAAAACTTAATCGCTGTAAATATAAAAATCTTGAAGCCCGTTCTAAATCCGTGAGAGTTTCTGGATCTTGCTGTATTAAACGTTGAAATTCCTCACAACTGCTCATCTGAAATGCTAAATTTTTCATAAAAGGACGATAGTGGCGTTGTAACATCCCTAAAAAGTTTACGACATAACCTGAGAGATTATTGCTGATTTCAGGAGATAGAATCAATTTCTGTTCAAAGAAAATATCACTCATACCAACAAAAAGGTTTAGTTTACATGCCATGAGGAATGTCCTCAAATAATTTTGATATTTTTTTGATCAAATTTCTTTTGTTACCAATATCAGCAGCAACTGGTGTGGAATTAACAGAATGATAATTTTTTAACTTAAAATGTATCCATCATTTTTTACATTCTTTCATCTATCTTAGCCTTCTTTTCACAGCTTCAAATGATAAAAAGTAACTGCAATGTTAAGTCGTTTTGCATCGAACAAATTTCTCGCAAACTATCCCTATTGGCTAGATGACAATCCATCCTCTATTTAAAGAGAGAAAAACTTTTCTTTTTTATTCAGCGATAAAGTAAATATTATCCAATTACTTACGAGTAGAAATTCGATCAAATGGAAACTGTAATTCTTTCTACTCTGAGTAATCTTGTACCTATTTATATAGGTTTAGGAAAGCGTGCTGTTATGAATATTCATAAAAATGCTTCAAAAATTGATATCAGCAAAACCTCTGTTTAAAAAAGGAAAAGATGTTCTCTTACTTGCTACTGAAGAAACTGTTCAGATTTGTCTTGATGTTGCTAAAGAGATTCAAAAAACATGAAGTTATCCCAACGCTTACAAGTGTGCCAACAATTCAACTTTGAGATAATAGATCAGTGCTAGAGTTATGCCAATCTCACCAATCTGTTGTTGTCTATGAAGAGCATAGTATCAAAGGAGAAGCTTGGAGATGCAATTGTTAAATCGCTTATGGAACAAAACATTCTATGCCAATTTGTATCATTAGTCCCCCCACCATCCCCATCTGCAATAAAAATGAACTGGATATTTTAACAAGTTATAAAATCAATCGAGAACGCATAAATAGTGTTAGAAATGACATACTATACAAAAAATATTCAACTGCTTCCTAATATGCTTGCCAGTTCAAAAACATCATAAATCATTGAAAATACAAGAAAATAAGAAAGAAAAGCATATTAATTCACGCAGTTTTGCTCTCAGTAAACGAGCTTTTTTAAAGATAGTACGGATATTTTTTCATTGCTTAAAAACGTACTCCATAAAAACAATATCATATCCATATAATATATTATCCAATGAACTTAATATAAATAATATATAGATTATAGAAATATTATTTATTAGATACATTTTTTATTATAATTATAGATTAAAATAAATACATATTGACATTTTTAATAATTTTATTTATGTATAATAATTAATATTATTCTATATTAAAATAAAACTAAATGGATTTTATAAATTTACGTTTTATGCCAATGTGGAAAAGAAGTAATTAATATATTATATTTTAATGTTTTTTATATACAGGAGGGAAAAATGCTCACAGCATTATTTATAGCTATTTTTTCTATATCAACAGTTGTTTTACCTTTAATATCAGCACTTGTTCCTTTTTATCCGTAGAATGAGATTTTAATAAAGTAAATAAAATATGTATGCAATGTTATTATTGTTTTTTTTCGTGTTAATTATTATCAATAATATTTAATATTATTGTAGTTACTGAGTATTTTCTGTGATTTTATAGAGGAGCTTATTGATCTTTTCTATTTAACTTTAACTGTCAACATATTTTTAAAATATATAATTATGCTCCTCTATAAAAAGACTTTCTTTTTCTGAAAGAAGTATAACATATTGCTTTCATTGCTTAAAAACATCTATATTTACTAAACTCTTGCGTGTAATATCTTTGATTATCTGAGTACCAGTCAGTGTCATAGCTACCCGCATTTCATTGGCAAAAAGATCAAGGAGATGCATAACACCTTTCTTACCTGCTGCTGCAAGCGCATAAACAAAAGCACGGCCAATCATAACAGCATCCGCGCCTTGTGCTATCATGCGTATAACATCAAGACCAGAACGAACACCTGAGTCCACTAAAATAGTCAAATAATCCTTTACAGCATCCGCAATTGCAGGCAATGCTCGTGTTGTTGATAATACACCATCAAGCTGACGTCCGCCGTGATTAGAAACAACAATACCATCCGCACCAAATTTTACTGCTTCTCGAGCATCTTCTGGATCAAGAATACCTTTCAAAATCATTTTTCCTTTCCAAAAATCGCGAATCCATTGTAGATCATGCCAACCAATTGATGGATCAAAATTTGCACCAAGCCAACCAACGTAATCATCCAATGCAATTTTCTTTTTGAGATAAGCAGAGACATTTCCAAGATCATGAGGGCGCCCCATAACACCAACGTTCCAAGCCCAATATGGATGAGTCAAAGCTTGTAAAAAACGACGTAAACCAGCATAAGGACCAGACATTCCCGAATGCGCATCACGATAACGTGCACCAGGAATTGGCATATCAACTGTAAAAACCAACGTGCGTACACCAGCCAACCAAGCCCGTTCTAGTGCATCACGCATGAAACCGCGATCTTTGAGAACATAAAGTTGAAACCAAAATGCACCTCCAACCGCTTCTTGCACTTCCGCAATAGGACAAACTGAAACAGAGGATAGAGTAAAAGGAATCCCTTTTGCCGCTGCGGCACGCGCTGCTTTTACCTCTCCACGACGTGCATACATGCCCGTTAGCCCAACAGGCGCAAGTACAATCGGTAAATCAAGTGTCTGATCAAAAAGCTTGATTGAAAGATCAACTTCACCAACTTGCCTTAGAATCCTTTGACGCAATGCAAGTGCTTGAAGATCTGTACAATTACGTCGCATCGTTTCTTCAGCATAAGCCCCACCATCAATATAGTGAAAAAGAAAGGGAGGAAGACGACGCTTTGCTGCCTTACGATAATCAAGTGTTGAAGAAATAATCATTGATGGCACCATTGTTTCTAAATGAAAAGAGAAAACATCCTAAAACGCATAAAAGCGAATCCATGTACCTACCTATTCGCTATTCTCCCAAAGCACTCTATTGAATAGATAGAAGCAACAGAGACTGCAACTTTCTAAAAAAACTAATTGATAAAAACAACGTCTTTATTGCTCTTATCCAAATTTAAAATCTCACAGTATGAAGTATCATTAATAACGTATCTACTCATATATTCTTCATGTGCAATTAAAATGTTATACTCTCTTTAAAGCAATCCCTTTTCGAAAGCGATTGCTCCGTAGCTTAATTAGTTATAATTTAAAGTCGCTTCTCCCTCCAAAGATCCTTACATTATCAGTTATTAAGAATATAGAGTGTCATTAAGTATAAATCATAATCTCCCCCAAAAGATGAAAAAATCCTTTATTAATACTGGAAATAAAGCTGTCGCATACATGCAGAAATCTTCTTATATCAATATTCAAAACTGAGATCTGTTACTTATTCATGAAAGTTTATAAAAATATATAGTGCCTAATTCATATAAAGCATAAAAACTTTTAATGTTCATACCAATAGAAACCTTCATATTTAATTGAATAATTTTCTAGCAATATTATATCTTGAGGCTATAAATGAGTTACTAAAATTAGAACAATGTTTATTGAAAATAATTGTTACTAAACTGGAGTGAAAACTTATCTATTAACGCTTAAGGATAATTTTTATGCGGAATAAAATATACTGGTTATTACACTCTAGAAAAATTGAGCCAATTGCAGCATCCAATCTCGCATATTTACTTTGAAAAGTGAGTAGCTACTGTTATATTGAATTTTATTAACCTATTGATTTATTATCATAAATATGAACAACATATTGAATATAGTAAAATTCTTTTATTGTAAATTTTGTCATGATGAAATAATCAAAACTATTCTTTTGCACATCATAAATGGAGTTCGTATAGATAGAACCTCTTGAAAAAAGAAGTAAAAATGCCTCTCATACCCTCTCAAATACAAGAGATGAGATAACCTTGGAAATTAAAAATAGAATGCATGACGCCGGTTTTGCGAAGCACAAAATTTTCTTTTATCTAAAATACGTTTTCTGCATACATGTTATCAAAATTCGTGGTTCCCAACTCATTTAAAATGCTTGGACAACTTTAAACCCTGTGCTTGATAATGTGATCCAACATCATGTCCATAAAGGGTTGATGGTCGATTAAGCATATGCTCATAGACCAAACGGCCAATAATTTGACCATGCTCTAAGATAAAAGGAACTTCATGGCTCCGCACTTCTAAAACCGCTCTTGCTCCTTTTCCACCCGCCTCCTTATGCCCAAATCCTGGATCAAAAAAGCCTGCATAATGCACCCTAAACTCGCCCACTAAAGGATCAAAAGGTGTCATTTCTGCGGCATAAAGCGGAGGCACATGAACAGACTCTCGTGAAACTAAAATGTAAAATTCATCAGGATCAAGAACCAACTCCCTTTGACCACGATCAAAAAGAGGTTCCCAAAAATCTAAAACGTGGGCAACGGCACGTTTATCAATATCAATAACACTTGTATGATGTTTACCACGATAACCTATAAGCCCGTTTTCGTCTCCCTTTAAATTAATGGAAAGACCAATACCACCAACACTAATATTAGGAAAATCATCCGATATCAGTGTTTCTTGCCTTTGCAAAGTGTGCAACTCTATTTCATTTAAATAACTTTGCCCTTTTCTAAACCGAAGCTGTGATAAATGTGAGCCTGTATGCACCAAAATTGGAAATGTGCGTGGACTAATTTCCAAATAAAGTGGACCATGATAACCAGCACAAACTTTATCAAACTCTTGAGCATTATCCGTAATGACACGTGTAAAAATATCTAATCGGCCTGTAGAACTTTTGGGATTAGCAACAGCAGATAAAAATTCTGGTAAAGCTAAACTTTCCAAAAGAGGAACAATATAAACACACCCCGTTTCCAAAACGGCTCCACCTCGTAAATCAAACTCATGCAACTTTAACCGTTCAAGCTTATCCAAAACTTTTGTATCAGGTCCCGGCATAAAAGAAGCACGTATACGATAAGCTTTCTCCCCTAAACGAAGATCAAGGCTTGCTGGTTGTATTTGAGATCTATCAAATGGATACTGAGCCTTGAGAAAGTTATTCTCAATCAAAGCTTGTATATCACTATCTGCTAAAATACCGCTTATACGCGCCATATATATTGCCTTCCCTTTTTACATTGTTTCTTTTTTGACCTAGATGATAAACTGGTGCAAGCTATTTTAAAGTGATAAAAACTATTTTTATGTTTTTTCCAACCGACTTGTTAACATAAAATAAAATAGGAGGTATTGTAAAAATAATACCTCTCATGTTCTCTTATTCTTGAATGTCTCGCAAATGATGTTATCATAATTTTCTATAGAACCCTTAAGATTCCTGTTAGAATTTATTATGATTATACGCCATCTTAGCGAAAATATTATTAATCAAATCGCCGCCGGTGAAGTTATTGAACGACCAGCAAATGTTGTCAAAGAACTTGTTGAAAACGCTATTGATGCTGGTGCAACACGCATTGAAATTATTACAGCAAATGGGGGAAAAAATTTTATAAAGGTGAGTGATAATGGTTATGGAATTCCTGCAGATCAATTAACTTTAGCAGTTTCTCGCCATTGTACCTCAAAGATTACCGATGACGTACACAATATCTGCTTCCTTGGATTTAGAGGAGAAGCCCTCCCTTCTATTGGTTCTGTTGCTAAACTTAAACTCATTTCACGAACAAAAGATGCTGAGAGCGCTGCTGAAATTTCCGTTACTGCAGGAAAAATTGTAGGACCCAAACCAGCTGCTGCGAATCTTGGAACAATTGTTGAAGTTCGTGATCTTTTCTTTGTCACACCGGCACGATTAAAATTTATGAAAACTGATCGGGCTGAAACAAGTGCTATTAGCGATATGATTAAACGAATTGCTATCGCATTTCCACATATCCGCTTTTCTCTTTCAGGACTAGACAGAACATCTATAGAACTGTCTGCTACAGAAAATAATACTCAAGGACAATTACAACGTATTACGCAAATTATGGGAAAAGAATTCGCCCCTAATAGCATTACACTGAATGCTGAACGCGAAGCAGTGCGCTTAACGGGTTTTGCTTGCTTGCCATCTTTTAACCGAAATAACAGCCTACATCAATTTGCTTATGTTAATGGGCGTCCCGTGCGTGATAAATTTCTATGGAGTGCACTCCGAGGTGCTTATGCTGATGTTATGCCCCGTGATCGTTATCCTGTCGCTATTCTTTTTATTGATCTCCCACCTGCTGAAGTAGATGTTAATGTTCACCCAGCTAAAGCTGATGTACGATTCCGTGATCCAGGATTAATTCGTGGTTTAATTGTTGGAGCTATTCGTGAAGCATTGCAGCAATCTGGTATTCGTCCGACTTCAACCCGTTCTGAAGCAATGCTTACTGCATTTCAAACACAACAACCATTGGCACAACAACCATTAGGCAATTTTAAGAACACGCACCAGTTCTCTTCTTATAACCCACAGCCTCATCATTTTACCAGCGCTTCAATGGTTCACAAACCCCTAGATATTACTAGCTCTTTTGATTTAAAAGAAGATGCTACTCCTATTATGGAGGGCTTAAATATACCAAGTGGAGATGCATACATTCCAAGCACTATACCTTCATCAGAAGAGTTATCTTATCCACTAGGAGCGGCCAGAGCACAAATTCATAAAAACTATATTATCGCCCAAACACAAGATAGTTTGATCATTGTCGATCAGCATGCAGCTCATGAACGATTAGTTTATGAAGCACTCAAAAATGCACTTTATTCCAAACCGCTTCCTTCACAGTTATTACTTATTCCTGAAATTGTAGAACTCTCTGAAGAGGATGCAACATGCCTTTTAACGCATAAAGATGCTTTGCAAAAATTTGGATTAGGAATAGAATCATTTGGACCAGGAGCAATTGTTGTGCGTGAAACCCCTTCCATGTTAGGAGAGATCAACGTCCAAGCTCTTATTAAAGATCTTGCAGATGAAGCCGCTGAGTATGATACAACAAACAATTTAAAAGCAATGCTTGATTATGTTGCAGCAACGATGGCCTGTCACGGTTCAATACGGTCAGGGCGCCTTTTACGCCCCGAAGAAATGAACACACTATTACGACAAATGGAGGCAATACCTAATACAAGTACATGTAATCATGGGCGCCCTACTTATATTGAACTCAAATTGGCAGATATAGAACGTCTTTTTGGCAGAAAATAAGCTCTTCATCATTTTTACAAGAAAAATATTTTAAAATTAACTCTCGACTTTATAATATATTTTATGGCACTTTTCTTGAATCTCTTGTATCAAGTAAAAAGGAGTTATAATGTTTCCCAATGGTGAACGCGAAGCAAAAATTCATTATTCTAATAACGGATATGACATTATAGAATATGGTACCTATACCATTTGTGCTGTTAGCGGGCAAAAAATCCCTATAGATGATTTAAAATATTGGAATCATCACCGCCAAGAAGCATATGCTAGTTGTGAAATATCCTATCAGCGTGAACTTGAGTGCAACCCATATCTCAAGCAATTATTAAAAACAAAAGAAAAATAACCCCTCGAAAGCTACAAATTTAGCCTTTGCCTTTTAGACAAGAAAATTCAAGGGAACGTTTTCTAAAGCGGGTCATGACCTCTTCAAGGACCATACGACAGAAGTCTTTTTGAACAAAATCGACATTCACATCAAAGACAATAAGATTTTTCAAACCTTTTTGCGTGTGAATTGTCTGTATACGGATATAATCTTTAGCTGTTGTTGCTAGCCATAAATTGTGCATTTTAGCCTTTTGTATAAGGCTTTTTAAATTTTTATCTGTGAAAAAATAGTGGTCTGGATATATGTAAGTTTGCACCACATGACCGGACAATTCTTTAATAGATTTAAAAAATTTATCTGGATTGCCAATACCAGCAAATGCCAAAAATGATTTTCCTGAAACCTCATCAGAGGCACTGGCTTTAAGATGAGCACGATATAAAGGCTTTCCAGTACGCGAAACAAGAAAAGCGACATTATCAAGCGCATCGGAATGACCAATCAATAAAACACTATCCATAAAAGAAAACTGCGTTTTTAATGGTACGCGCAAAGGTCCTGCTGGAAAGACAGCTCCATTACCAAAACCGCGCATCGCATCAACAACGAGTAACGCATAATCCATATAAAGACGGCGACTTTGAAATCCGTCATCCATTAAAATAAGATTACATCCCTCTTGTTTAAGCCGTTGTGCCGCTGCATAACGATTAGGTGATACAGCTACAAAAGCATGACGTGCAAGTAAAAGTGCCTCATCTCCGACACTATATGGAGTATCATATTTCTCATTTACAAGATGTACCCCTTTAACTGATCCACCATAACCACGAGATACAATACCAGGTACGAAACCAAGTTCTTTAGCCACTTTTGTAAAAGCAATAACAACCGGCGTTTTACCCGCACCGCCACATGTAAAATTTCCAATACACAAAACTGGCAGATCAATCACGGGAGGCTGTCTTGTCATAAAACGACTTGAAAAATAACCATACCCCCATGAAACTGGAGCTAACACAAAACGCAAAAAGCTTTTATTTTTCCACCAAAAACGAGGGGCGCTAATATGCATATCTACCCTGACGCTGACGTAAACCTGTTTGTATTACAAGGGGTTGTAAAAATGGATCTAAAATCTTTAATGTGCGCTCAAATGCACCTGCCATACCTGTCGCCACTTCATGAGCCTTATCAATCATTTCTTGCCGCAATGTTTCATTTGTTAAAAGCTTATACACCTGAATAGCAAGCTGTTTTGTATCTTGAACCATATATGCTGCATCATGCGTTAGAAATTGTTTGAACATCTCTTGAAAATTTGAAACATGAGGCCCTGTCAAAATAGCGGAACCAAGCAAAGCCAATTCCAATGGATTGTGTCCACCATTTCCACATAACGATTTACCAACGAAAGAAACTTTCGATAAGCGAAGAAAAAGTCCCATTTCTCCAATGGTATCTCCCCATAAAATATCGGTATTCATGTTTGGAACAACATCTCTACTCCTACGAATAAAACTTAACCCCTTATTATCGCATTTTCTGATAAGATCTTCTGAACGTTCAGGATGACGAGGTACAATAATTGTTAATAAATCTGGCAAATAATTTTTAACAATTTTATGGACCTCAAAAGCAATCTCCTCTTCCCCTTCATGCGTTGAAACAGCTGCCCAAACTGGGCGATTGCCGATAGCATTACGATAACGTGCAAGCAATTCTTGATTTTCAACCAGAAAAACATCAGCCTTGAGATTACCAGAAAACGTAACAGATTTTACGCCAAGTGTATGGTAATAAGCTACATCTCTTTCGTTTTGACCAATCGCCAAATCAATATCCTTAAAAATATGTTTGGCAAGAACGCGTCGTTTTTGCCAAGCTTTAAAAGAACGTTCAGACATATGGGCATTAACCAAAATCTGCGGAATACGCATTTTTGCAAGTTCTTTAATACGAAGGGGCCAAATTTCTGATTCACAAATCAAGACGAGATCAGGCTTCCAATGACTAATAAAACGGCGCACTGCAAAATCTAAATCCAAAGGAGCATATTGATGAATCAACCTATCACCAAAATGTTTTTTCACAAGAGTCGAAGAGGTCACAGTCCCTGTTGTCATTAATACATTGATTTTCAATGATAAAATATAATTTACAAGTGGAAAAAGTGCAAGTGTTTCTCCAACACTTGCTGCATGCAACCAAACTAATGAACCTTGGGGACGTACATGAGAACTTTTACCTAAACGCTCTTTTTTGCGACACCACTCTTCTTTTCCACGAATAGCACGAAAGAACAAATAAAAAGGAATAACAGGACATAAGCAAAAACCAATTATCCGATAGCTTAAAAGAGCCGTATGTGCCTTTAATTCTACCATTTAAAATCACCTCATCCAGCTATTTTAAGATATCTATATACTTATTTTGTTAAAAAAATCATCAACGCTATTGGTTGCATCCATATTTTTTAATATCATCCATATCTTAAATAAAAAAAGCTTAATCCATGAGAAAATTCAATACATATACACATTATTTAAATCTCTTTTAATTAAATTTTGTAACTTATATCGATTTTATCACTTCATTCTGCACCCTATAAAAAATCTTACTCAAAAATAACAAAACTACATTTCAGTCGATTATAATTTTTAAAATATAAATGATAAACCTATGACATAGATTGTATCAATTTTTTCAACTCACTGAATAAATACTTCTTATGATTTTAATGAGACTTTGAATTTTGCACGTTGGTATTTTAGAGAAAAAGCTTATTTTTACATATGTTAGGTATTGTCAATTTTTCAAAAAATAACCCATATAGACATTACAACCTAATATAAATACAACAAATAAAATGTGTTTAAAAGAAAGCTCAATCTCTATTATTTCATTTCAATAAAATGAATATGTCAAACTAATCTTAAAAACTTTTGAATAGTATAGAGTTCTCATTTTAAATTGTGATATAATCTCTTAAAGGTAATCTAGAAAAATCTAATCTCGTTTAATAGAGAATTTCTTAAAAGTCTTAAAGCAATTTAAATAAGAGTTTTCAAAATTTTAAATCCTCTCTTTTCAGGAGGTCGCAATGATATATTATTCCTTTTAAGATTGTATATAATCAACACAAAATGATTAACTTATAGATTGTAGTTTTAAATGAGTACTCAAGAAATCCTTATGAGGTAAGTTAACTTCATAAATCTATTCAGTTTCTCTAAGTTTCTAATTTTGGTAAAGTTTCTAACGACTTTCATGGTTTCTAAGCTTATAGTAATAACTCGTTTAAAAAATTCCAATAGATAAGTAACGAGTGCTAATAATCTCAACAGAGTAGTAATTGCTATCATTAATAATGCTACTCTTTTTATTAATCTTAACGCATTAGTGTCTCATACCCCATTCAAAAGCAGAGTGACTATTCACAATATAATCATAAACTTCGAGTGATAGCTGTCATGATAATATTGCTGTTGTAAATAGGTTGATAGAAACTGTCTTGCATTTTTATTAAGCGTAAAGATGGTGGTGCAATAATGGATTTTATACCTTGCACGGACACTATTATGAAATGGGCTTGGGTGCTTTGGGAGATGTTTCTTAAAAAAACATATGAATTTTAAACAACAAGCATATTCTTTTTTACGGCATTCTATTTTACCCGAAGAACGTACCTATGAAAAGGACGACTAAACAAAAGCATGAAGCAATCTACAGGTTATAATGACCAAATATTCAAGCTTTATTCTGCATCGCCTAACTCAGCATCAAGAAACTGATGCAAATCTACAATGTAATAACGTTGTAATGCATTATCTACACTGCTTTGTGCTTTTGCCTGCCATGCTTCTTGAGCGGATTGATAATCTGAGAAAATACCAACCACATCTAAATCATCAGGATTCTTAAATTGATTACTGTTAAGATTTTTTAATTCCCCACCAAATACAAGATGTAAATATTGTTTTTTTTCTTTGGTTTCAGTCATATGTGCCTCCATATCATTTAGATTATCTTAGCGCGCTTTTACGTGATTAAACTAACTTTGTTTGACGAACAACATCTATCATATCTTGACAGCAATTATTTTTACCAGCAATTAAAAGTCCATACTGGTAAGGTTCAATTCCATAAGATAGTAAAGGGGCATCAAGCGATAAAAAACACCCTCCACACTCCTGCAAAATAAGATCAGCAGCGGCAATATCCCATTCATGACAATTTGGACGAACTAATACGATATCAATTTCATCTTGAGCAACAAGAACAATACGATAAGCAAGAGAAGGAAGATAATGGTAAAGACTGACTTGATTGAGAAAATCATCTGGTAATTTTTGTGCGAGCGATTTATCAAGTGAAATTTTATATTTTCGATGAACCTCAAAGGCTAAACGAGGAAGTTTTATCCCATTTAATGTTGCCCCTCCACCTGTTACAGCTGTATAAACATCTCCTTGAGCCGGACATTGTAGAACGCCCACAATAGGACGCCCATTCTCAATAATGGCAACCGAAATACACCAATAAGGATTGCCAGAAAGAAAACCACGCGTTCCATCAATAGGATCAACAACAAAAGAGCGCTCATAATAATCTTGTTTTTCTCGATTATCTTTTGTTTCTTCTGAAATCCATCCATAATTTGGACGAGCTCCAAGAAGCCTCTCTTTCAAGAAATGATCAACAGCAAAATCTGCTTCACTAACTGGGGAATTACCTTCTTTAATCCAGACATCCAACGTGCATCCAAAATACCGCATTGCTAAATCTCCTGCCTCTCGACAAACATCACGCAAAAGATTTAAATCAGAAGAATGATGCGTGTTATTTTCCTGCAAGTGTCATCCCTTCAATTAACAATGTTGGAGCAGCTGTACTATAACGCCGATCAATATCATTGGCAGGTGTTAAATGTGCTAACATATGAAGCAAATCAGAACCTAGCGTTACTTCACTTACCGGATAAGCAATTTCACCATTTTCAATCCAAAAACCGGAAGCCCCACGACTATACTGACCAGTAATAAAATCAATGCCATGACCGAATAATTCGGTCACATAAAATCCATTTCGCAAATCTTTTATCATATCGCAAGGCGATACTAAACCCGGTTCAATAGCAAAATTTGTACTGGTCGGCTGCACTAATGATGCCGAACGCATACCGTGTCCATTTGTTTTAAGTCCCAATTCACGTGCTGTAGATGATGAAAGAAGCCAATTTTTTAAAATACCATTTTCAATAATATTGAGTGTTTGCCCCTCTACCCCTTCTCCATCAAAAGGATGAGAAGCATTTCCACGTAATCGCAAAGGTTGATCGGTTACATTAACATTAGGCTTCATCACTTCCTTGCCTAGGAAATTCTGTAAAAGACTCGTTTTTCGAACCACAGAGGCTCCATTGACCATAGATGCGATATGCCCTGCAATTCCACGAGCCGTACGCGGATTAAAAATAACATCAACGCTCCCAGTCGCCGCACGAACTGCACCCAAACGTCGAACAGCACCAAGCCCTGCATTCTTTCCCACAGTTTCTGCTGCCTCTAAATCAGAAAAATGTAAGGCTGTTGTATAATCATAATCCCGCTCCATCTGTGTTCCTTCACCTGCAAGAGCACTACAAGAACGTGAAAAACAACTTGAGCGATAGGCTCCACAAAAACCATCGCTGGTCACAAGAATAAACCCACTACGGCCATAAGCTGTTGCAGCGCCACCAGAATTGCTTACACCTTTAACATCAAGAGCTGCTGCCTCCGTTTTTAAAGCATCTTCTGTTAAAAAATGACTGCTGGGTACAAAATTATCAAAAAGATCAAGATCTTTAGGATACTTAACCAAACACTCTTTATCTGCCAAACCTTCAAATAAACTATCGGGAGAAGCTTTAGCCATCGCAACAGCACGTTCCGCAAGTTCTTGCGGATAAGATCCTAAATTAGCAGAAACACTTGCTACTTTTTTTCCAACAAAAACCCTTAGAGTAAAATCATTGCTCTCTGCTGCTTCTGTCGATTCGACTTTCCCAAAACGAACTGATACACTGGTAGAATGAGCATGAACAATAACAGCATCAGCAGCATCTGCCCCAGAACGCTTTGCTGCTTCAACCAGCGAAACAGCTTTCTCAATCTGGTTTTTGTCAGTCATTATAGACTCCCTAAAATATTTTATTATTTACATTGATAAGCATTCTGACAAATTTATACAAATCAGAATATAACTCTTGTGTATTGATTCATAAGATTATGCACATTCATGCATTCTTTTTCTTTTAATGCATTAAATCATTTCCCTTTTAGCTTCTTTATGAAAAGACGTAATATGCCGTATATGCCGTAAAATCTCTTTAGTTTCAAGATTTCTCATGGGGCCCTTATCATTTTAGGAGCCAAATCTCCACTGACAATCAAATCAACAGAACAATTGGCAATTAACAAAAGTCTTAGCAATAACACTTGAATTTAAGCCAAAATCCTCAAAAATTCGAAAAGCATAAAATGATTTAAATCACAGGTCTTCCTTCCTCTGGGTAGTAAAAAACTTACCTCATATCTTTCCTATAGCATTCTTTTATTTCCAAGCAAGAATCAAGAAAATGCCTTATATTTGTATACACTTCTTTGCTTCTATAAACTCTCTCATAATGAGACGGCACTCTTGTAAATGAAACAAAACTTAAACAGAGTAAAAAATATTTCCTTCCATTATGGTTTCAACAAAATGAGCAGTCATAAACTTCTTTACCCTAATGGACGTAATATCATAAAGAACTCATTTTTATATTTAAAAGTAATCAAGAAATTATCTTGTAATCTTTCAATAAAATTAACAGTTTGATTTATACTTATAATTTATTGTTTTGTAATTTGTATAAAAAAGCCTAATATCATAAAATTCTCTCTGTTTCGAACCTATTCATGTTGAGTCAATCACAACTATTTGCGAGCAAATCATAAGTAAGGAGCGTATGAATGAAAACCATTTAAGAAGAAATCAAAATATCTCTTATGAAGGTTTTAAATGCAAAAGCTATCGCAACATTAGAAACCAGCAAATATCATGACAATATGGACCTACATCATAAGAGAAGCAATGAGCTTCTGAAACTTTCTCATTTTCAACGAAGAGAGCATCTTATAAGCTTTTATATATAAAAAATTCAATGAATTTCATAAGATTTTTAGCGCAAAATTAATCCCGTAAGATGCTTTGACACGATTTCAACAGCTAACTAAAACCAAATCATAGCTCATCAATTTGCTATATACTCATAACTGATTTCATTCTAACAAGGCTAAGAGTTCTGCACCTTTTAAAGGTATTAACTTCTTTATAAATGTACCCCCTTACAAAATGCTTTTGTTTTCAGTAAGAGCACGTCTACTCATTTCAATCATTGCATCCCGAAGATGTAACTTAATTTTTGATCCAATAATCATTCCAAATAAAGGAGCAAGTAAACCAGACATGATTACAGTATGACGGATTTTGTTATTTGAAGAACCAGTTTTTGTTGAACAAATATATTCATGATTAAAACTCATACGTGTAAAAGGAAGTTTAGCATAATCAGAAAAACAAACATTTTTTATAACTTTATCAAGCGTAAAAGTTACTGTAGGTCCCTTTTTAGGTTTCATGCGTCCTATAGCGCCTTCTTTGAAAGGACCAGAAAGTTCTACCCACTCAAGTTCACTATCCCAGCAAGGCCATGATGCCACATCTTCCCATATAGCCCAAATTTGCTCAGCACTTGCTTCTGTACTAATCTCTTCACTATATATCCAATTAAACACGACAATCTCCCCTTTTTTACAAATTACTTATCTTTAGTGATAAAGAATATTATAAAAAAGTACCCTTAAAGCTGCACAACGATAAGATACTTAATACTCTTAGATTTACTTACTATGTAATGATTAAATCAACAAGGGATACTACTAAACTAAACAGACAAATACTCAGGATAAATGAACAATATTTTCAATACTAAACAAAATATCTTTTTTAAATTTATACAATAACAAAAATAGAAGTTACGCATCATATAAGATATAAATGCAAACTGCACAGCTTAAAGCTTTCAACTGCTGATGAAATGTGATGATTAAGGTATAGCAGAAAAAAATTAAACAAAAAAGATCATAACTATTATCGAGGAATATATATCCTATTGGAGAAAAAACATCCTTCTGTAGTAAAGCTAATAAAAATTCATCAATTCCTTTAACATTAGAATCTTTTATTGATTTTCTACTTGACCTTTTAAAAACCATATAAAATGAAGAAAACTGTGTAAAAGCATTTTTTCATCCTATCGGATAAAAACAAGAACTTTCTCAAGATGTAAGCGATCGTAATTTATAGAGACGTACTGCTGTCTCACCATAAAAACGCTCATCGTCTAGATAAAAGACGTTAGGTAAATAAATCATTGTATCTTTCTTTTCTTCAAGTATGAAGAGTGTATCAGCTTTTGCCCACCCTCCTCGCAAAGCTTCTACAAAAGCACGTTCACCTAAACAACGGCTATAGGGAGGATCAGCGCAGATAACATCAAATGGCAGCATTGTGCCAATATTGCCAAGTTTGGTCGCATCACGACGCAAAATCCGTCCTATCGACTGTAATTCAAAGGCTTCTATATTTTTTTGAAGCAACCCACGCCCCTCAACCGAGTTTTCAACAAAAACAGCCGCCTTTGCTCCACGCGAAAGTGCTTCGATGCCTAAAGCACCAGTACCAGCAAAAAGATCAAGAATGCGTTTATTGGTCCAAAATTCTTCTTCACGGCTAGAAAGAATATTAAAAAGGCTTTCACGTGTACGATCACTCGTTGGGCGAATCGACTGATTAACAGGCGAAAACAAAACACGCCCAGCAAATTTACCGCCTATGATCCGCACGTGGACCTCCAAATCGCTTCGAAGTTTTTGCAGCGTCCCTATGTGGTTTAGATTTTTTCATAGCACCACCAAACGATTTTACCTTTTTCTTTCTCTCAAAAGAATGTTCATCATGATCACCTTTTATCATTTTCTCTTTATCCTTTAAAAAGCGATCTTTCTTACCAAAGGGATGCGTCTCGTCATAAGATATTTTGCCATGTTTTTGAACAAAACTTTCCCTCTTCTCTTTGTATGACGGATCTTCTTTTAGTTTTTCCTTGCCTCGATGAAATGATTTTCTACCATCCAAATCGCTCTTATGACCATGCGATTTCTCCTCACTATAAGAAGGCTTTCTACGTGCACTTTGCGGACGTGCACCAGGAGCCATCCAAACATTAGCTCGGCGAGAACGCGGTAGAAAACGCTCTGCTTTTCCTTCTTCACTTTTCTCCTTCTTTACATTCTCATGAGACTTTGTACTTAATCCTGCGCGACTATGTTCAACAGAACCATCTCTTGGTCGGCGTCGTATCGCCCTTTCACTTGAGAAAACCCAACCATCATTTGCAACAGAAAGATCTTTCTGGCTTTGCTTTTCTGCAACAACTGCAGAATTTGAAAATGGCTTAAGAATAGGAGCATCAAAATCTGCATTGGCTTGCATAATTAAACGCTCCCCCAACTGATCTCGTAACATCCGCCCTTTTAACTCTTGCACGGCTCCTTCTTCTAAATCAGAGAGATGAAATGGACCATAAGATACACGTATTAATCGATTAACTGATAATCCCAATGCCCCTAAAACATTCTTTATTTCACGATTTTTTCCTTCTCGCAAAGCGACAGAAAGCCATACATTCGACCCTTGTTCGCGTTCAATTGATGCTTCAATCGAACCATAAAAAATACCATTAATCGCAATACCATTTTTAAGGTTATCCAACGCGCTCTGCTTGACTCTTCCATGAGCACGGACACGATATTTGCGGACCCACCCCGTTACAGGAAGCTCTAATACACGCGCTAAGCCACCATCATTGGTTAAAAGCAAAAGCCCTTCCGTGTTAATGTCAAGCCTTCCAACAGAAAGAACACGCGGCATTCCTTTTGGTAAATTACTAAAAACTGTAGGTCTGCCTTCAGGATCACGGTTCGTGGTGACAAGACCTGCTGGCTTATGGTAAAGCCATAAACGCGTTCGTTCTATAGGAGGTAAAGGTTTGCCATCAACTTTAATAACATCAGAGCGGCTAACATTAAAAGCAGGCGTTGTCACGACTTTACCATTCACAGAAATACGACCTGCAACAATCATCATTTCTGCATCTCGACGCGAAGCAATACCAGCACGCGCTAACCTTTTAGCAATTCGTTCACTCTCATTATTTTCATTCATTTGCGTTTCAAACCAATCTTTGCAAGTATGTTCAGAAAATTATTCACATGCACCATACCGCTTATCCTGAAAAAGGAAGTAGCATAATCATTTATCATTTTCTATCCTTTAACGACAATAATGTATCTGTCGACTTGCAAGTTTGTTTTAAACTCTTAAAAAAATAGAGGTATTCTTTTCATTATAAAAGCGTAATAAATTATTCATTCCATAGCATTCCTTATCGAGATAACCTTTAGATTTTCTATACCTTCAGTAGAAAGAATATTATGACTTTGACGCCCATGGAAATAGCCCTTTTAGAAGCGCAAGAGGCTGCAAAAAAAGATGAAGTTCCCGTAGGTGCTGTCATTACACGTGGAAAAGCTATCATTGCACGCGCTGGTAACTTTATAAAATCTGCATATGACCCTACAGGACACGCAGAAATACGCGCAATCCGTATGGCTTGCGAAACATTGCAAAACGAAAGGCTTCCTGATTGCGATCTTTATGTAACACTTGAACCTTGTGCTATGTGTGCCGCTGCCATTTCATTTGCACGCATACGACGTCTCTATTATGCAACAAATGATCCCAAAGGAGGTGCTATAGAAAATGGCCCACGTTTTTATCAGCAACCAACCTGCCATCACAAACCTGAAATTTATTCTGGTTTCAAGGAAAAAGAAGCAGCTCAATTACTTAAAGACTTTTTTATACAAAAGCGATACTAAAAATAATTCTTCTTCCATAACTTTCACTCTTTAAAACTATCCTACTTCTCAAAAAAGACTGTTAATTCTTCTGACATATATATATAGCAAAAGCTATTTCGAAGCATTTTTTCTCTCTTTTAATTCTGCATATTGTTTCTATTAGATGATACATTCATTCAAAAGAATAATTCATTATTTTGTATATAAAATATAAAGTCCAAAATATCGTAGATATACTCTCATTTCAAATTACATTGAAACAGTAAAAATCACTTTCTTGCACATCATAAGCGGAATTATCGTCTGGATAAAGAACGTTTTAGAAAAGACTAAAAATGTCTCTTATGAAAGCTCTCAAATGCAAGAATTATCGCAACATTGGAGTCTGTAAAATAAAATGATGGTATCCACTTTCTCCTTCCTAAGCATAAAGTATTGGAGCACAATAGATTTTACGTTATACTAGCCACATGAGCAATGTTGTAAAATGAGCTTGAGAAATGTTTCGTGTTAAGGAAACGCATAAGGAATCTCTCGATGCTGTTGTCATATTGCTATTTCATGAGAACACCCCCCTCCTACAGCAGCATTATAACTGCGCGCGAATGAGAGCTTGGTATCATAAGTAATTGGAAAAATACTTTACTTTAAATGTTTTGTCTTTTCCCTATCGACCAATAGGTGCGGTTTTTGCCGGTTGGCGATAACTTAAAGGTGGTTCAGTGAGATAGCGACGGTATTTTGAACTTCCAACTTGTGCTCTCTGACGACGTAAATATTCCTGTCGTTGCTTCGCATTCAACTGTGAAGGATTTTCTGAACCAACGCCATTAACTGACGATCCTTTGTGAGGAAAAGGAGTATTTCCTTGATGCTTCTTCGATGCTGCCATTTCATTGACAGATCTATCTTGTTGTGGTACCGGCAAAAATCTGCGTGAACTAGGGCTTGGTATTACAAGTTTTGGATGAGGTTTCATAACAATCTGGCTGCTGTTATTTGTTGGTGTTAATGAAGTGATATTAGCAACATCTTCAAAAAACTGTATTGAAACTGGTTTATTGGTACCATAGGTAGGAGCGGATAAATTGCATCCCGTTAAAACAAAGCACATCCCTAAAATTCCTATTGGAAATATTTTTATTTCACGTTTTCTCACTGCCTATTCCATTTCCTAGGTGTATGGCTGATTAATATTCCCGTTATTTATGAGAGAACGGTCCATACACAAATTTCCCCCCCTGCAGATAAAACAACGGAATTTTTTTCGTACCACAAAAAACTATATTCATCAATATGAGAAATTTACTTGCATTTCTTTCCTTTGATCTAAAACTTTAAATCTTGCCAAGAATCTGCAATTCCCGCAAAGCAGCTGCATCACGAGCAGATACATCCGGATAAGCTGGATCACTTCCAACATCTTGTGTATAACGCCATGATCGAGCACATTTTTTTCCTAATGCCTTCTCTGGATATACACCAACACCTTCAACATCATTCAAAGTAAAAGCATCAGAAGGTATCGTGTCCTGCGTAATTGTGAGTGCACTGGTAATACAGATCTCCGCCATATCCACATTTTCTAATGCCTCTCGTAAAACCAGATTGGAAATAAAAACAATAGGCGCAGCTTCTAAAGAGGATCCAATATGCTTATTAGCACGTTCAAGCTCTAAAGCACCTGTCACAACTTTACGGACCTGCCGAATTTTTTTCCAACGCTCAGCCAAAGATTGGTTTTGCCATTCTTCTGGTACAGAGCGAAATTGTTCCAAATGCACCGATTGGCTTTCTGGATAACGCTCTAACCAAGCTTCCTCCATAGTAAAAGGCAACATTGGAGCAAGCCATGTGACCATACGCTCAAAAATCTCACGGACAACCTGCAAGGAGGCCTTGCGTTTTTTTGATGAAGGCGCATCACAATAAAGAGAATCCTTGCGGATATCAAAATAAAATGCCGATAACTCAATGATTGAAAAATCCAATAATGCACGCATAATCTTTTTAAAATCAAATTCATCGTAAGCGCGATTAATCAACTGATCAAGTTCAAAAAGCCTATGCAATATAAATTTTTCAAGATCCGGCAGTGCACCATAAGATACTTCTTCTCCATCATCATGTGCTAAAGTTCCTAGCATCCAACGAATTGCATTGCGTAGTTTACGATATGAATCCACATTTGTTTGAAGTATTTTTTTGCCTAAACGCTGATCTTCCCAATAATCGGCTGTCATAACCCAGAGACGAAAAATATCAGCTCCAGATGTTTTAATGATTTCTTGCGGAACAACCGTATTGCCTAAAGATTTAGACATTTTCTTACCATTCTCATCCAAAGTAAAACCGTGTGTGATCACGGACTTATAGGGAGAACAAGCACGCGTACCACAGCTTTCCAAAAGAGAAGATTGGAACCATCCGCGATGTTGATCTGAACCTTCAAAATAAACATCAGCAGGCCATTTCAAATCAGCCCGATCTTCTAACACAAAGCTATGGCTGGCTCCAGAATCAAACCAAACATCCAAAATATCATAAACCTGTACCCAAGGCTCATGTGCACGCTCACCTAAAAAACGTTCACGTGCTCCTTCAGCAAACCATGCATCTGCCCCTTCTGCTTCAAAAGCCCGTAAAATACGCTCGTTCACACCTTCATCTTTTAGAATAACACCATCCTCATTCGCAAAAATACAAATAGGAACCCCCCAAGAACGCTGACGAGAAAGAACCCAATCAGGACGATCCTCTATCATAGAAGCTAGGCGGTTTTGCCCAGAAGATGGCACAAAACGCGTTTTTGAAACAGCTTCCAAAGCCCGACTACGTAAAGTTGAACCATCCCCAAAATCTTTATCCATTGAAATAAACCATTGCGGTGTATTGCGAAAAATAACGGGTTTTTTTGAACGCCAACTATGGGGATAGGAATGCTTTAAACGCCCCCGTGCAAACAATCGATCTGCTTTAATTAAAGCGTTAATGACCTCTTTATTGGCGTCACCCATTTTTCCATTATCATCAATAACACGTGCAGGTCCTCCTTCACGATCTGGTCCTAAACCTGGAACATCTTTCGTATAGAACCCTGCATCATCAACAGGAAACGGTATAGATGAATCAATCCCCGCTTGCTCCAGTAAGGACTTATAATCATTCCAAATTTCAAAGTCCTCACGCCCATGGCTTGGTGCTGTATGGACAAAACCTGTACCAGCACTCTCTGTTACGTGTGAACCATCAAGCAATGGAATTTTATAATTATACCCCCCAGCCAAACCTTTGAGTGGATGAGAAAGAACAAGAGCTTTCAATTCCTCAGCAGAAATAACACGCAAACGCTTCAAAACAAGTTTGGCTTTTTCTCCACAACTCATCGCTAAAGCGTCTGCAAAGAGAAGCTTTTCTCCCACTTGAGGACCAAAATCATTTTCAGCACTTTCAACTTCGTAAATACCATAAGAAATCTGTGAAGAATAACTCACTGCACGATTGCTTGGAATTGTCCACGGCGTTGTTGTCCAAATGACGACATAAGCACCATATAAATCATCAGAATTTGCTTCAAAAACAGGAAACTTAACCCAAAGCACCTCTGATTCATGATCATGATATTCAATCTCAGCCTCTGCCAAAGCCGTACGCTCCACAACAGACCACATCACTGGCTTGGAACCACGATAAATCTGATCTGACATAGCAAATTTTATCAATTCACTGGCAATGCGTGCTTCTGCATGAAAAGCCATTGTAGTATAAGGCGTGTTAAAATCTCCCACAACACCAAGGCGTTTAAATTCTTCACTTTGAATAGTTACCCAATGCTGTGCAAATTCACGGCATTCTTGACGAAACTCGTTAAGAGGTACCTCATCCTTATTTTTTCCTTGTGCTCGATATTTTTCTTCAATTTTCCATTCAATTGGAAGCCCATGGCAATCCCAACCAGGTACATAATTTGCATTAAAACCGCGCATTTGGAATGAACGGACAACCACATCCTTTAGAACTTTGTTTAAGGCATGCCCGATATGAATATGACCATTTGCATAAGGCGGACCATCATGAAGAATATAAAATGGACGATCTTTTGCTTGTTGACGCAATTGCGCATAAAGCCCCATATTTTCCCAACGCGCCATCAATTCAAGCTCTTTTTGCGGAAGCCCTGCACGCATAGGAAAATTTGTCTGTGGGAGATAAAGAGTTTTTGAATAATCTATTGTTTCATTTTTCACAGCCATTGTGAAATATCCCTGTCCACTTTTACGATTTCATTTTTGCATAACTTCCCTGAACCCTGCAACTCTGGTTTTTATCTATAGGGAAAGCCGAGCTTATCATTCGTATTAAGCAGCGATCAGGAAAATATATTATCACACTCTATGGGCTTTATCATGAAATTCACAAGAAAAGAAACCAAAAAGTGATCTTAAAAAAAATAAAGGCTCCACTAACAGTGGAGCCTCTTAGAAATTTACTCTTTAAAAAATTAGAATTTATAAGCTACACCAACACGGAAATCATTGGTTTTGTAGTTAACTTCAAGTTTTTCCTTTGCAAATTTCTTTTTACCAAAATCAGAGTAACGATATTCTGCACGTACAATCACATTATCCAAAAGCGAGAAATCAACGCCACCACCAAGTGTGTAACCAATCATGGTTTTTGTTTCATCAGCTAAGTTCTTAGAAGAAACGACTCTTCCATCCTCATCCTTAACAGATATTGATACAGTGTCTTGGAATTGCCCATAAGCAATACCACCAGCAAGATAAGGCATAAAGCGATCAGCAGCAAAACCAATACGTACCCGTGTAGCACCACCCCAATTTTGCTTGAAAGTATGACTTAAAGTTTCAACTGCATCCTCTTGATCAAGACCAAGTTCAGAAGCCATCTTTTTTATTTGTTCTATACCATATACACTGGAAGCGTTCTTATCCACCGCTTGTGTACTTTGTGCACCGTGTCCAGCCATATTCTGTCCACCATGAGAACGAGAAACATGTGGATTAGTACCATTCGGATGAGCACCAGAGCTATGCCCACCTGCATGAGGTGCACCATGCGAATTAGCATTTCCGCTACCATGGGAAGAACTATGATGACCTCCCTGTTGGGCTCCGCTTGTTCCATTAGAAGCTTTTGTCTCTGAACCAGAGGATGATCCTGATCTCGCAAGTACAAGTGGTCCGCTCGGTACTGTTTTTTCTGCTGATGGTTGTACCAATGTAGGTGCTTTTGCTGCTGGCTGTACTGCTGGTGTGGTTACAGTAGGTTTTACTGGTGCAGGCACTACTGATACAGTAGCTGATCGCGATGCTGACTGCACTGATGTTCCTGCTCCTGTTGTAAGGGATGTCGATTTAGGTGCAGCTGATTGTGATCCACCTACCGATGCCCCTCCTGTATCTGATCTTCCTGATGAGGACGATGGCAATTGCACTGATTTTGTCCCTGCACTGGAGAGTGTTAGTTTAGATGTATCAGCTGCTTGTATTCTCTCGCTTAATACTGTCGTTGTAGTCGTTCCTGCTTGTGGTTTTGTTACTTGATTAGCGGAAACTGCTTGTACTCCTGACAATTCAGATGTTAACGTTTTTGATGGTAGAGATGACACTACTGGCGTTTTTGTTGAATTAACATCGCCTGTTTGTTTGGATTGCACTGCTTCTGAAGCTGCTGGTGTAGGGTTTCCTGACGCAGATCCTGTTGCTGGCGTCCCTACTACTGCAGCTCCTGCACCAGCAGGTGTTCCTGCACCTGCAGATCCTCCTGAAGCGGATTTTGCTGCTTGCGTTTGTGCCTGTGTTCCTATTGCTTCTTGTGTTGGTTGAAGCGTTGATAGGCTTGCGGATCTGCGGGATCTTACGACTGCATTTTCTACTGTAGTGTTATCAGCCGCTCCTATGGTAATGGTCTTTGTGTGTTTTTTTCCAGATACCATTAAATCCGTATCGATGCCAAAAATAAAGTTATCACCGAGATCAATATTAGAACCTGCATAAAAACCACCTACAAAACCTGAAAGTTTAGGAGAGAACTCTTTATCTAGTGGTAAACTCTTTTCTTGACCAACAAGAGCCATATCAGCTTTGCTCGAAAAACCACCAGCTTGGACACCTAAATAAAGACCTGTCCATGAAAAAGTAGGTGCAACAATGGTAGAAGCAGTCGATGATGCTGGCTGATGAGGAATCATAACATCAGCAGCTAGTGCTGTAGACGCTGAAATTAAAGAAAAAATAGACGCTGTTATTAAACGTTTTGTATTCATAAAATCTCTCCAAATATCCAAAATGAAATTCATATAGAGCATCTTTTCTGAAATATCTGTAGCAAAAATGACACACTCACAAAAAAATAAAGAATTTTTGCAAATAAGGCTTCTTAAACTTTTAATTTTGCATTCAATAAGAATTTGTAAACTAAATCACACTAAAATTATGTGTATTAAAGTTGGATTCATTTTCATTAAAGTTTCGCATAACTGTTAATGATAATATTCTTTATAAATTTCTTTTACCAAAATCTAAATAACAGTATTCTGCATACAATAAACTATTATCTGTTATTGCAAAATCAATACCAGCGCAAACAGTGAAATCAAATATGGCCTTTTTTAAAACCAAGCGCCATCAAAGTTTCATCTATTTACCAGCATGATCTACTTTTAGTACTTTAGCAATAGTATTTTGTATCTAAAATTCAGAAAAACAAAGAAATTATTCAAACACTCGCAAAAAAACTTTTAGATTCTTTGCATAAACATCTTCATCCTGCTACATCACATTGATTTATAAAGATAACTTATTGTTTTCATGTTGAATGAAAAAACTAATTCTGTAGGATTCTATCATTTAAAATCTGTTCCATGTTGTATTAATTAAAATCACTTGCTTGCACGTTACAAGCGAAATTTTCGTAAGGACGGACAAGGCTTTCTCTGCTGAAGCAAGACCTAAGGTTTGCATTCAAGTTGTTCTGAATGCTTTTTACAATAAGGGCTATTTAAGCGTCTCTCAACACTTCGCTGAGGCATAACAGCACCAGGACGACATATGGGAAGATTATCCGATTTATGGTTCTCACACCAATCTTGTATTGTAAAGCTAGGACGAAAACCTGATTGCGCCATACACATTTCAATACTGGCAAATTGATTCAAATCTAGCGCCACAACCTTATTAAGGTCCGGTACTCCACATTCTAAAAGTATTTTATTTCTCCATAATGCTGGAGAAAGTGAGGGAATTGAGTTAACACATCCAGTGATACTTAACAGAGCTATACAACTCAACAGTTTTAAGATTTTCTTCATTCTTCCCCTCTTTCAATGGATTTATTTACAATAAACAGCTCATAAGCTTGTTGATATTTTCTGTCACCGCTGTTTAAACAACGGTGAACAATATTGAAATGGTTGCTTGAGGAAACAATCCCGCACAGGCATGTAAAAACGTGAGTGTGGGGATTGTCGGTCATCACAAACAAAACTTAAGGTTTGCATTCAGGTTGTACTGGACTTCTTTTACAAAAAGGGCTGTTTAAGCGCTTTTCGACACTTCTCTTCGGGATGACAGCACCAGGCTGACAAATGGGAAGGTTTTCCCTCCAATGATTCACACACCAAGATGGACCGCCATATCTGTCACGGAATCCTGCTTGAATCATACAAGCATAAATTGTTGCATTATCATTATTGCTGAGCTTTTGATTTTCAGCCTCAAGATAATTAAGGTGTGGCATGCCACATTCTAGCAATGCTTTTCCTACCTCGGTAAAGTCTGCTCCTGGCTTGATCCACCCATATACTTCCCCTGGAGGAGATTTGTCCATATCACATCCAGTAATACTTAATAGAATGAGCAGGCTCAATAAGTTAAATCGTATTTTCATTTTTTGTTCCCTGTTCTCGTGGAATAAAATTTTATAAAATCAAATGAACCGTAATCATTTTTACACTTAGCACTTGCATCAGCATAACAATTATGGGTACTAGGATTATAGCCGATGATCGCTCCCCCCATCTCTCTGAGGGGTAGAATTAACGGATGTAATGAATCATATGGTTTGGAACGTACCCCATAAGCCGTAGGCCAATTGTAACCAATCACTGTACTAATGGGGTCTAACATATGACCTTGTATGTAGATATAATTTT